>ONCI01000037.1 GCA_900316255.1 uncultured Eubacteriales bacterium
AGGCTTCAGCCTGCTGCGCGCACTCGCTTGCGGGAGACGCTCGCACACTTGCAGGCTGCAAAGTGTGTTTTCCGAGGTACACGCCCCCGGAAAACACGGGTTGAACTTTATTTTTCGCCTTCCGAGGCGAAAAACTCGGTGAGACCTTTTCTTTTCTTGACTTTGTCTACACCTTGAGGGCGCTTCCTTCGGGATGCGCCCTCTCTTTATCTCGCATGGTTCAGAGCAGAAGAGGCGGAAGCAGAGGGGCGGTACAGCCCGAAAAACCCGGAAGATCCGGCCAAAATCGGGAGGAAGCGCTTTTAGCGAAACAGAGAAATAAACGAAAAAAGAACGGGAAAAAAGGACGGAAAACAGCCCAATCAGTACCAGATATTCCCATTTACTGCCCGCTTTGTTGTGAGATTTCCACAAAAAGGACAGCTGAAATTTGGAGATTTAGAGAGGCAGATGAAAAGAAGTCCTTGAAATCAAAAGCCTTGTATGCTAAAATCTAACCTGAAAAAAGTGCATGAATTTACCGTATAAAAGTGTCGAAGGGCTGCGCGCCGGCTGAAAGCGCGCTTTTGTCCCTGCGGGCGAGGGATCCGGCGAGGATCGAATGACCGCAGGGCTGCTGTTTTCTGTTCCTCCCGCCGGGAAGGCGATGGGAACGGAACACCGGTTTTTGCTTATTATTCGCAACAGCATTGCGATTAATAAAGAATAATTAGGAGGAAAAACCATGAAAAAGATTCTCGCACTGCTTCTGGCTCTGTGCATGATTCTTGCTCTGGCTGCCTGCGGCGAGACTGCTCCCGCCCCCGCTTCCCAGAACGAGGCCCCTGCGGAAGAGCCCGCGGCCGAAGCCGAGACCCCTGCGGAAGAGCCCGCAGCGGAGGAGCCTGCTGCCAAGGAGCCCGACACCCGTCTGGCTGCCGAAGCTTGGGAGTATGACCCCGCCAACTACTACGATGACTCTGCCGCCGTGTATGACAGCATCCTGGGCGAGTACTACGAGTACTACGAGCAGGCTCTTGCCACCAGCAATGTCTCCGAGCGCTACGCTCTCGAGGCCATTGCCGAGGCCAAGCTGCTGAACGCCGCCATCATGCTGCCCACCACCACCAAGGGCGGCAACTACGCCATCACCCGCGTGGTTCCCAGAACCGCCAACACCACCCTGTGGGGCAACGACAGCGACCGTTACCACAACGTTCTGGTCGCCACCGAGTTCCTGACCCCCGCTGACCGCGACGCCATCAAGGCGAAGTGGGCTGAGCTGGCCGGCACCGGCGAGTTTGCCGCTTGGGTCGAAGGCTACCTGGCCGAGCAGGGCTATGAGCTGGTCGATCACTACGAGCTGGGCTACACCAGCGACCCCCAGACCTGGGACGGTCTGGCCACCTACCGCGCCGCTGACTCCGAGGCCATTGTCAACACCATTGACGGCCTGCTGGAGTACGACATCGAGAACGTGCAGCAGCCCGCTCTGGCGGAGAGCTACACCGTGAACGATGACTTCACCGTTTTCACCTTCACCCTGCGTCAGGGTGCTCAGTGGTCCGACTCTCAGGGCCGTGTGGTGGGCGACGTGACTGCTGACGACTTTGTCGCCGGTATGCAGCACCTGCTCGACACCCAGGGCGGTCTGGAAGGCCTGGCTGCCGACGACGGCGTTAAGATCGTCAACGCCGGCGCTTACATCAACGGCGAGATCACCGACTTTGCGGAAGTCGGCGTCAAGGCTCTTGACGACTACACCGTTGAGTACACCCTGGAAGAGCCCTGCGTGTGGTTCACCACTCTGCTTGGCTACAACCCCTTCTTCCCCCTGAACCGTGCCTACTACGAGTCTCAGGGAGGCAAGTTCGGCGCTGACTTCGACGCCGAGGCCGCCGATTACCTCTTCGGCAAGGATCCTGACCACATCGCTTACTGCGGTCCTTACCTGGTCTCCAACGCCACCGAGGCCAACACCATCGTCTTCACCGCCAACCCCAACTACTGGAACAAGGACAACATCAAGCTCCACACCATCACCTGGCTGTTCAACGACGGCTCCGATGACCTGAAGGCTTACAACGACGCCAAGGCCGGCGTGATCTCCGGCTGCGGCCTGAACACCGCCGCTGTCGAGGCCGCCAAGGCCGACGGCCTGTTCGACCAGTTCGCCTACATCAGCGACACCGACGCCACCTCCTACATGGCTTTCTTCAACGTGATGCGCAACCAGTTCGTGAACGTCAACGACGCTTCCGTGGGCGTTTCCCAGAAGACCATGGATCAGGCTGCCATCTACAACGCCTTCATGCAGAACATCCACTTCCGTCACGCTCTGGCCACCTCCGTTGACCGCGGCACCTACAATGCCCAGTCCGTGGGCGAAGAGCTGAAGCTCAACAACCTGCGCAACTCCTACGTGCCCGGCAACTTCGTGCAGCTGCCCGAGGACGTCACCGTTGAGATCAACGGCGAGAGCAAGACCTTCGCTGCCGGCACCTACTACGGCGCGATCATGCAGGCTCAGCTGGACGCCGACGGCTTCCAGGTCACCGTTTGGGATCCCGCCGCTGACGCCGGCATCGGCTCCGGCGACGGTTTCGACGGCTGGTACAATCCTGAGTACTCCGCTGCCGAGTTCGCCATCGCTCTGGAAGAGCTGGCTGCTCAGGGCATCGAGGTTTCCCCCGAGAATCCCATCGTCATTGAGATCCCCTACGCCGGCAACAGCCAGGTCCGCACCAACCGCGCCAATGTTGTCAAGCAGAGCATTGAGGCTACCTTCGGCGGCTACGTCGTCGTCAACCTGATCGACTGCATCGACACCGCCGGCTGGCTCTACGCTGGCTACTACCCCGATTTCGGTTATGAGATGAACGCCGACTTCATGGACGTCTCCGGTTGGGGCCCTGACTACGGCGATCCTCAGACCTATCTGGCTACCATGACTCCCGCCCCCGGCGGCATGGTCAAGTCCTGCGGTATCTACTGATATCGCGTTCCTTCGCACAAGCAATTTCATAACGCAGCAAACAATGGTGAGAATGGGAGAAATCCCATTCTCACCATCGTGAACTATGGAGGAAACGACACGGTTCCCCGCAGAATCATGAAATATGGGCCCTGGCAGCCGTCCTGACGGGAAGCTGCGGGAATTTGCCCATAGAGGAATGAGTGGTGCCATATGACTAAATACTTACTGCGTCGAATTCTACACGGGATTGTCTCCATCTGCATTGTGGTGGGCATAGTCATGATCATGATCTACTCCATGCTGGATCGAAATCAGATCTTCGCCTCCGACCCGCAGTACAGCAAGGTTTCCAACAACGACAAGACTGTTTACAAGTACCGTACCTGGAAAGAGTACGGCTATATTGATTATATTACCTATTCGGATTATCTGCAGAAGCTGGTCACGGACGGCGTGATCGACCAGGACACCTTCAGCAAGGTCTCCACCATCGGCCGCAAGGCGGAGAATGACAAGGACGAGGTCAAGGAGTACGTCACGGGCTTTGAGGAATACTGCACGGCCAACGGCTACACCGTGATCCGTCTGAATGCCATCATGCAGACGCCGAAGAAGGTCGCCCCCGGCGGTCAGGCCAAGCTTTTCGCCTATCGGGACAGACCGCTCTATCTGCGCCTTGTGAACTACTTCTCCCATCTGGTCACCGTGGATACCATCCACTCTGTGACCGATGACGTGGGGGAGCGCGGCCTGAGCTTTACGCTGCACGATCCGCTCTACGGCGGAGAGAAATTCTCTCCTGCCATTATGGGCAACGGGACCAGTCACAAGTATCTGCTTTACTGTGATGACAACTTCCCCTATCTGCATCAGAATCTGTTCAGCATCAACCTGGGCAAGTCCTACTCGGTGAACAAGAACATTGAGGTCACCACCACCATGACCAGGAGCCAGGGCTCCTTCGTGAGCAGACCGGTGACCTATCCCACCGGCCTCACCGAGATCAGCGCGGACGACCTGCACACCGCCATCTATCAGAGCGGCTCTCTGGAGGGCAATGCCATCAACAAGGACCGCTTCGTGGACAACTACACCAGCGTTCTGACCAACAAGAGCGGCATGTCCCGGATGGGCTACTCCTTTACCATCGGCATCATCGCGGTGTGCCTTGCCTATCTGCTGGGCGTTCCTCTGGGCATCCTGGTGGCCCTGAAGAAGGACAAGCTGGTGGACAAGATCGGCACGGCCTACATCGTGTTCATCATGGCCGTCCCCTCCCTGTCCTACATCCTGATCTTCAAGGCCCTGGGCAACATGGCCGGCCTGCCTACCACCTTTATCATGGACTCCGCCAGCAAGCTCATGTTTGTGCTGCCCATCATCTCCCTGGCCCTGCCCTCCATCGGCAGCCTGATGCGCTGGCTGCGCCGCTACATGATCGACCAGATGAACTCCGACTATGTGAAGTTCGCCCGCTCCGGCGGCCTCAGCGAGGGGGAGATCTTCTCCAAGCATATCCTGAAGAATGCGGCGATCCCCATCGTCCACGGCATCCCCGGCTCCATCCTGGGCGCCCTCACCGGCGCGTTCATCACCGAGCGCGTGTACGTGGTGCCCGGTATCGGCGGCCTGCTGATCAACGCCATCAACGCATACGATAACGGCGTGATCGTGGGCGTCACCCTGTTCTATGCTTCCATCTCTGTGCTGAGCATGATCCTGGGCGACGTGCTGATGTCCATGGTGGATCCGCGCATCAGCTTTACAGCGAAAGCGAGGTGAGCAGAATGAGTCAGGAATTTGTAAATCTGGAAAAGTTCGGGCTGAGCGATGAGGAGCTGTTCTCCCATGTGGACCACAGCGCGCTGGAATCCGAGAAGATCACCGCGCCCCGCTATTCCTACTGGCGCAGCGTGTTTCGCGTCTTTTTCCGTAAAAAGATCAACATCGTGATCCTCTGCGTTCTGGCCATTGTGCTCTGCTTTGCCTATCTTTACCCCGCCCTGATCGACTATGACCCCTTTGCGAATCTGATGGACGCCCAGGCCAAGCACCTGCGGCCCGCTGCCGCCTTTGCCAAATACGGCCCGTCCATCCACTATATCCTGGGGACCGGCGCCTCCGGCGAGCCCACCTTTGACGCGGTGTGGAACGGCGCGCGCATCTCCCTGTCCCTGGCCTTCATCTGCGCCGCCATCAACATGACCATCGGCGTTCTGCTGGGCGCCGTGTGGGGCTTCTCCAAGAAGATGGACCTGGTCATGACCGAGGTCATCAACACCGTGGGCAACGTGCCCTACACGCTGCTCATCGCCGTGCTGGTGCTGGTGCTTTCGCCCAGCTTCTGGACCATGGTCTTTGCCCTGACGGTGACGGGCTGGCTCTTTATCGCCTACTTCTTCCGCACCCAGGTCATCATCATCCGGGACCGGGAATACAACCTGGCCTCCCGCTGCCTGGGCACCCCCATCACCCGCATCGCCACGAAGAACATCCTGCCCTTCATGACCTCCCTGATCGTGACGCAGCTGGCCATCGAGATCCCGTCTTATGTCTCTTACGAGGTGTTCCTGGCCTTCATCGGCATGGGCATTTCCGACATGTCCCTGGGCCGTCTGATCGGCGCGGCGCAGAGCGCCATGCTGACCCCCGGCTGGGGCTTTGAGTTCTGGAGTCCCGTTATCGTCTCCGCGATCGTTACCATCGTCCTCTATGTGGCCGGACAGAACCTTGGCGACGCCTCCGACCCGCGGACCCATATGTGAGGAGGGACGAGATGGAAAACAGAAAAGTGTTGCTGTCCATCAAGGACCTGCACGTGAAATTCCGTGTCCGCGGCCGCATCCTGACGGCCATCCGCGGCATCTCCCTGGATATCTACGAAAACGAATCCATCGCCATCGTGGGCGAATCCGGCTCCGGCAAGTCGGTGTTCACCAAGACCTTTGCCGGCATGCTGGATCAGAACGGCTTCATCGACCAGGGCTCGATCTTCTATAACGACGAGGAGCTGGCTGCCACCAAGATCGCCAAGAGCGGTGCGGTGGAGAGCACCATCAGCAAGCTTGCCGAGGATCTGAACCGCAGCGCCATGCTCCGGAACGGGGCGGAGACCTACAAGAAGATCCTGGACCTGGAAAAGGAAAAGCGCAGCAAGGAGAGCCTCAGCGACGAGGAGGACGAGCGCTTTACCAAGGAGCTGAAGGATCTGCTGTTCCAGAAGACCGAAAAGAGCAATCTGAAGCAGACCCTGGACACCAAGAAGGAAAAGGACAAGATCAAGGAGATCAACCGGGAGATCGAAGAGCTGGAGAAGGCTGTCGCCGCCAAGGAAGAGGAGAAGAAGACCCTGATCCGCTCCCGCAAGGGCAGCGTTCAGCAGGACAAGGACTATCAGGCTTCCTATCAGCGCCGCATGGCCGAGCTCAAGCAGCGTTACAGCGAGGAGACCGCCCGTCCCATCAGCGAGGAGACCAGGGAACTCAACAAGCTGATCGCCAAGGAGTTCTACCTTTCCGTCGGCCGCTACAATCCCGTCCGCAGGACCAAGGCCCTGAACCGGCTGAAAAAGGCTGCCAAAGAAGCCATGCAGCTGGGCGTGGACCTGGGGGACAAGGACACCAGGATCCAGGTCTTCGGCGACGAGGCCCTGTATGCGATCTACGAGAGAGAGGACGAAAAGACCATCTACGGCGTCAGTGTGAACGATCTGTCCAAGATCAAAAACGCCAAGGACTGGACCCTGATCCGCGGCAAGCGGATCGCCACCGTCTTCCAGGACCCCATGACCTCCCTGAACCCCATCATCACCATCGGCAAGCAGATCACCTCGGTCATCCTCAAACACCAGGACTGCTCCGAGCTGGAAGCCCGGGCCCGGGCGCTGGAGCTGATGTACAAGGTCGGCATCCCCAATGCGGAGAACCGCTTTGACGACTATCCCTTCCAGTACTCCGGCGGCATGCGCCAGCGCATCGTCATCGCCATCGCGCTGAGCTGCCAGCCCAAGATCCTGATCTGCGACGAGCCCACCACGGCTCTGGACGTGACCATTCAGGCCCAGATCCTGAAGCTGCTGAAGGATCTGCAGAAGGAATACAACTACACCATCGTGTTTATCACCCATGACCTGGGCGTGGTGGCCAATGTGGCGGACCGCGTGGCGGTCCTGTATGCGGGCCAGGTGGTGGAGCTGGGCACGGTGGAGGACGTGTTCTACGATCCCAGACATCCCTACACCTGGGCCCTGCTGAGCTCTCTGCCCCAGCTGGCGCAGAAGGATACGGAGCTCTACTCCATTACGGGCACGCCTCCCTCCCTGTACAACAAGATCGTCGGCGACGCCTTTGCTCCCCGCAATCCGTACTGCCTGAAGATCGACACCCTGGAGGAGCCGCCCATGTTCCAGATCAGCGAGACCCACTTCGCCAAGACCTGGCTGCTGGATCCCAGAGCGCCCAAGATCGAGAAGCCCGAGATCATCCGCGATACCCACAGCAAGCTGAAAAAGGCCTATAACATTTAAGGAGGGATGCGTCGAATGAGTAAGAAAAACGAAGAATTGACGCAGACCCGCGCCCATCTGCCGGAGCACGGTCCCCTGGACAAGGACGGACGGGAGATCCTCCTGCAGGTCAAAAACGTTGACATCACCTTCGGAAAAGGCGAAAATGCCGTTCGCGCGGTAAAGAACGCCAGCTTTGACATCTACAAGGGGGAGACCTTCTCCCTGGTGGGTGAGTCCGGCTCCGGCAAGACCACCATCGGCAGAGCGGTGATCCGCGTCAACCCCTGCGCCGCCGGCGAGATCGACTACAAGGGCGTGCGCATCTCCGGCAAGATCCCCCGCTCTCTGGACAGGGAAGTGATCCGGAACATCCAGATGGTGTTCCAGGATCCCGCCGCCTCCCTGAACGAGCGCGCCACCGTGGATTACATCATTTCCGAGGGTCTGTATAACTTCCACCTCTACGAGAACGAGGCGGACCGCGTGGCCAAGGTGGAGAAGATGATCGAAGAGGTCGGTCTTCTTCCGGAACACCTGACCCGGTATCCCCATGAGTTCTCCGGCGGCCAGCGGCAGCGCATCGGCCTGGCCCGCGCCATGGTCATGGAGCCGGAGCTGGTCATTGCGGACGAGCCGATCTCCGCCCTGGACGTGTCCATCCGCGCCCAGGTGCTGAACCTGATGAAGAAGTTCCAGCGGGAGCGGGGCCTGACCTATCTGTTCGTGGCCCACGACCTGTCCATTGTGCGCTTCATCTCCGACCGGATCGCCGTTATCTACAAGGGCACCATCGTGGAAGTGGCCGAGACCGACGAGCTGTTTGACTACCCCCTGCATCCCTACACCCACTCGCTGATTTCCGCCATCCCCATCCCCGATCCCCAGTTGGAAAAGCACAAGGTGCTTTTCACCTACGACCCCTCTATCCACGACTACTCCGAGGACAAGCCGGAGCTGGTGGATATCGGACACGGGCACTGGATCTACGGCAACAAGAAGGAGATCGAGGAATACAAGCAGATCCGCGAAAAGAATGTTCCCCTCAAATCCATCGCCATTTCCTATGACGAGGAAGAGGTCAACAAGAAGATCCAGGAATCCGGCGAGCTGCACGGCTCCAACTACATCCTGAGCCGCCCCCTGCACGACACGGGAAGCATCTGGCTGGGCATCCTGTCCTTCTTCCTCTCCATCCTGGGCCTGATCGGCGCCGCCATCTTCCGCAAATTCAACTACATCCGAAACTCCAACTCCTGTAAAAAGGGAGCCCTTGTGGGCTTGGCTGTGAAGGTTGGCCTGGTGCTGATCTTCCTGATCATGCTGTTGATAGCGGCACATTAGAAAAAGGGACGCCGCGCTGCGAGTCTTTTGCAGCGCGGCATTTTTTGAAGCAAGATGAAAAAGAACGGAAACAAGCAAGCTTCCTCCGGCCTTCCGGCCGTGGAAACCATCACCCTGCAGGACGGGAAACGATGGGGGACCTGGATCCTGGTGGCGCTGCTGCTGGCCGCGGGCCTGTTTTTCCTGGGCCGCGGGGTCATGCTGGCGCTGACGCGGCAGGGCGGCTGGACGGAGATCCAGGCCAGGACCGGCTCCCCCGGCTGTGCAGGGGAGTTTGAATTCTGGTACTGTCTGGACCAGAAAAACGGCAACGCGGAGTATCGCGCTCTTTCGACGCTCTATACCGAGGCCTGTGAGCGGGCGGCCGCGGTCTACAGCAGCAGCGCGGAGGACCCGGAGCTGGGGAATCTGGCAGCGCTGAACCGGCAGCCCAACCAGGAGCTTTCCCTGGAGCCGGAGTTGTACCGGGCCCTGGAAGAGATCCGGGACAGCGGCAGCCGGGTGATCTATCTGGCGCCCCTCTATGAGTACTATACCTGCCTGTTTTTCTGCGAGCGGGAGGAGGAGACCCTGGAATATGACCCTCTTCGCAACCCGCTGACGGCGGAGGAATTCGGCCGGATCGCCGCCTTTGCCTCCGACCCCGGGCAGATCGACATCGAGCTGCTGGGAGAGAACCGGGCGAAGCTTCGGATCTCCCGGGCCTATCTGGACTTTGCGGCGGAAAACGGTTACCGGGTCTTTGTGGACCTGGCCTGGATGAAGAACGCCTTTATCCTGGACGACCTGGCAGGGACCGTACGGGACAGCGGCTTCCGCAACGGCTACCTCCAGTCGGCGGAGGGTTTCGGCTGCAACCTGTGCGAGAGCGGGGAGAGCTTCTCCCTTAATGTGTTCGACCGGGCCTGCGGGGGAGACTGCGTAGCGGCGCAGATGCGCTATACGCGGCCCCTCTGCTTCCTGAGCCTCCACAGCTACACCAACAGCCCCCGGGCCAACGATCTCTATTTTGAGTTCTCCGACGGCCAGGTCCGCTCCATCTATGTGGATCCGGCGGACGGCATGCCCAAAACCGCAGCGGACGATCTGCTGCTCTGGTCCGATACCCTGGGCTGCGGGGAGCTGGCGCTGCGGGCGGGAGCGGTCTTTGTCGGAACAGAGCTGACACAGGAGGCCCTGGACCGTCTGGACTGCCACTACGCCTTCAGCGAAGAGAAGACCCTGTTCTGCAGCGATCCTGAAGTGAGCTTTCCTCTGCTGGCGGAGGGATATGCGCTGCGCCAGGCGGAGAGAAGCCCCGCCTGAGGCAACAATACCCTGCGGACCCTGCCGGTCCGCAGGGTTTTTTTGCGCGAAAAAGGAGAAAACCGGGCCTCACGGAGGGACGGGGGCTTGTTTCCCGCCGGAAACGATGGTACAATAACATGTAAAACTATCGCCGGGATCAGCACGGAGGAAAGCATATGATCAGCATTTGCAGCGGATGGGAATATACCGAACAGTGGTCGGAGGCCTTTCTGCGGGGAGAAGGGACCGGGACACCGGTGCGCCTGCCCCACAACGTGCAGGAGCTGCCGCTGCACTATTCCGGCCCCCGGGACTATGCGCGTATCTGCGGCTATCGCCGGACGCTGCGTCTGCCCAAGGAGGCTGCCGGAAAGCGCGTTTTCCTGCAGTTTGACGGGGCGGCCCACATCGCCCGGGTCTACTGCAACGGCAGCCTCTGCTGTGAGCACCGCTGCGGCTACACCGCCTTCCGGGCGGAGATCACGGAGCTGGTGGAGTTTGGGGCGGACAACCGCATCGCCGTGGAGCTGGACTGCACGGAAAACCCGGAGATCCCGCCCTTTGGCTTCGTCATCGACTATCTGACCTACGGCGGCCTCTATCGGGAGGTCTGGCTGGACCTGCGGGAGCAGGATCATATCGAGGACCTCTTCGTCTACACCCCGGCGCTGGACCGGCTGGAGGCCAGACTGGAGCTTTCAAGACCCGGGATGCCGGTGCGCCTCTCCCTCTGGGACGGGGAACACTGCCTCCTGCGGGAGACGGGCGGAGAGCGCTTCTCTCTGCGGCTCCCGGAGCTGACGCCCTGGAGCACGGAAGCGCCCAAGCGCTATCTGGCCCGGGCGGAGCTGCTGGACGAGAGCGGCAATGTGCTGGATATCCGGGAGACCCTCTTCGGCGTCCGCACCGTGGAATTTCGCCCCGAGGGCTTTTTCCTCAACGGAAAGCCCGGCTATCTCCGGGGCCTGAACCGGCACCAGTGCTATCCGTACATCGGTTACGCGGCGCCGGAGAGCCTGCAGCGGGAGGACGCCCGCATTTTGAAGGAGGAGCTGAGCTGCACCGCCGTGCGCACCTCCCACTATCCCCAGAGCCAAAGCTTCATCGACGAGTGCGACCGGCTGGGCCTTCTGGTTTTCACCGAGATCCCGGGCTGGCAGCACATCGGGGACGCGGCCTGGAAGGATCAGGCGGTGCGGAACGTGGAGGAGATGGTGCGGCAGTACCGCAACCATCCCAGCATCGTCCTCTGGGGCGTGCGCATCAACGAGAGCCAGGACGATGACGCCTTTTACCTGCGCACAAACGACCTCTGTCACAGACTGGATCCCAGCCGCCCCACTTCCGGGGTGCGCTTTCTGCAGAAGTCCAGCTTGCTGGAGGATGTTTACGCCTACAACGATTTTTCCCACGTGGGCGACAATCCCGGGGTGCTGCCGAAAAAGCAGGTCAGCACCCACCCGGAGAAGGCCCTGCTGGTGTCCGAGCACAACGGGCACATGTTCCCCACCAAGAGCTATGACACCTGGGCCAAACGCCAGGAGCAGGCCCTGCGCCACGCCCGGGTCCAGAACGACGCCCGGGCAGACGGGGAGCACGCCGGCTGCTTCGGATGGTGCATGTTCGACTATGCCACCCACAAGGACTTCGGCTCCGGGGACAAGATCTGCTATCACGGGGTGATGGACGCCTTCCGCAATCCCAAGCTGGCGGCCGCCCTCTATGCCAGCCAGGGGGAGGAGACTCCCGTGCTGGAGCTGGGCACCCCCATGGAAATCGGCGACTATCCCGGTGGCAACCTGGGGGAGCTCTACGTCTTCACCAATGCCGACGAGGTGGCGCTCTATAAAAACGACCGCTTTGTAAAGAGCTTCCGGCCCCGGGGCTGGAAAGGCCTGCCCCACGGTCCGGTGCAGATCGACGATACCATCGGCTGCCTGCTGGAGACACAGGAGGGCTTTGACAAGACCAAAGCGGCCCTGGTGAAGAAGCTGCTGCTGAATCTGGGCAAGCACGGCCCCAGCAACCTGGATCTTGAGGATAAGGCCATCGGTCTGGCCCTGATGACCCGCTACGGCATGAGCGTCAAGGATGTGTCCGATCTCTACGGCAAATACATCGGCAACTGGGGCGGCGAGGCCACGGTCTGGCGCTTTGAAGGGAAGAAGGACGGCAAGGTCATTGCCAGCGCTGTCCGCTGCCCGGGACAAGACCTGCACCTGGAGGTGAAGGTCAGCTCCCTGCGCCTGCGGGAGGGCGACCGCTATGACATGGCGGCGGTGCGCATCCGGGTGCTGGACGAGCATGACTGCCTGGCCCCCTATGCCCAGCTGCCTCTGCAGCTCCGGTCCGAGGGCGCCGTCGCGCTGGCAGGACCCGAGCTCGTCTGTGCCGAGGGCGGCAGCACCGGCTGCTATGTGAAGACCACCGGCGAGACCGGCGAGGGCGTCCTGCACATCCGCTGCGGACAGTGCGCGCCGGTGACCCTGCGCTTCACCGTGGAAGATTGAGGAGACGGCCATGCTGCTGAGCTATGAGGTCCGCGTCAGCGGACACGTGCCCATCTGCGGTGAGTGGGAAGTGCATGCGGGGGAGAACCGACTGGTGCTCCTGCTGCCGGAAGGGAAGCTGGAATCCGTCTGCGCCCGGGGAAAACTGTCCCTGGGAGAGACGGAAAAGATCTTCATGAACGGCTACCAGACCTGGACCTACTGCCCGGAATACGGGCGTCTCGGTACGACCCGGGATGTGGGCCCGCTGCCGGAGCCGCTGCTCCGGGGACTGGGGATCCGCTCCTATGGGGACTATGACTTTGTGCCCTATCCCAAGGGCCGCGGGCAGACCCACGGGGAGAGCTGGTGCTACTTCCGGGAGGGGGAGTGCTTCCGGCTCTTCGCCTCGCTGGACGAGCGCCCGGGCTACACCCTCTTTGCCTATGACGTTCCCGGTGGAGTCCTGAGCATCCAAAGAGACTGCGAAGGGCTGAAATGTGGAGGACCATTTCATGTTTTCGACCTGTTTCTTGGAACAGGTGGAGAGAATGATGTTTTTGACGCCTGGTTTGACGCCCTGGGCGTGAAGCCAAGGACCGCGGGACGTCTCGCCGGCTACTGCAGCTGGTACAACCGCTACCAGAAGATCTCCGCCCGGACCATCGAAAACGATCTCCTGGGCTGCGCCGGACGCCTGGCCCCGGGGGATCTGTTCCAGATCGATGACGGCTGGGAGCCCCGGGTGGGCGATTGGCTGGAGCCGGATCCAAAGAAATTCCCCGAGGGGATGCGTGCCGCCGCCGACGCCATCCATGAAAAGGGCTTTCAGGCGGGCCTGTGGCTGGCGCCCTTCGCGGCCCAGCGCAGTTCCTGGCTCTTCCGGGAGCATCCGGACTGGTTTTTGCGGAAAAACGGCAGACCCTGGCTGGCCGGGATCGGCTGGGGCGGCTTCTACGCCCTGGATATCGACAAGCCCCAGGTGATCGACTACCTGGAGCGGGTCTTCTCCCGGGTGCTGGAGGACTGGGACTACGACCTGGTGAAGCTGGACTTCCTCTACGCCGCCGCCCCCTTCGGGGGGGCGACGGAGACCCGCGCGGGACGGATGATCCGGGCCATGGAGCTGCTTCGTAAGCTCTGCGGGGAGAAGAAGATCCTGGGCTGCGGCGTGCCGCTGATGCCGGCCTTCGGCCTGGCGGACTACTGCCGCATTGGATGCGACGTGAGCCTGGACTGGGACAACACCCCCTTCATGCGCCGCACCAACCGGGAGCGGCCCTCCACCCGGCAGGCCATAGGCAACACCGTCTACCGGCGGGAGCTGAACGGACGGGCCTTTCTCAGCGACCCGGACGTGTTTTTCCTGCGGGAGGAGAATCTGAAGCTCAGCCCGGCGCAAAAGCGGGTCCTGGCGGAGGTGAACGCCCTCTTCGGCGGGGTGCTTGGCCTTTTATCAAAGACTTCTTCGCCTGCGGGACGCGGAGCGGATCCGTGTCCACAGCCATTATGGCCTTGCGGTCAGCTATGTGCTGGACGGGCGGGAAGAGACGATCACCATCGAATGAATTGAAAGCCGCAAAGAGTATGCGGCACGGAGACGAATTATGGCATCTACGATCATTTTTTACCTTGTTTTTGCCGTGAACCTGCTTCTGGCGGGCTTCTTGGGCTGGTCCCTGTACGACACGCATCTGATCCCCAGCCAGTATGTGTACCTGGCGGCGGGCCTGCTGATCCTGATCCCGCTGCTGCTCTTTCTGCTGCAGAAGGAGAAGAAGGGCCAGAAGAAAAAGACCGGCGCCCGGGTGGCCGCCATCGTGCTGCTGCTGTTTTTGAGCATCCTGGAGGGGGCGGGGGCCTACTTCGTCCACCAGTACAACAGCAAGATGCGCAACGTCACCGAGGTCCACAGCCAGTACACCGAGGTAGGGCTCTATGTGAAAAACGAGGACAAGGCCCAGACCATCGAGTACGCTGTGGAACGGCAGTACCGCGTGGGCATCCTGGAAGGGGTCGATACCGAGGCCGTCGACCATGTGCGGGGGAATGTTGAAAAGCAATACGGCCGGACCATGAAGACCGTGAGCTACAGCTCCCTGGCCGATCTGGCCAAGGCCATGCGGAATGGGGAGATCGATGCCATGCTGATCTCCTCCGCTTATCTGGACCTGATCGACAGCCTGGAGGGCTTCGAGGAATTCAGCCAGGGCCTGAGGAGCCTGTATGCGGGCAGCTTCAAGACGGAGATCCTGGTGCCGCCCGTTCTGGAGCATACGGAAAAGAATAAACCGGAGGATCTGGGCCTGCGGGATCCCGCCCTGTGGAAGGACAGCTTCTGCGCCTATGTCAGCGGCATCGACACCTACGGCCCCGTTACCACCCGCAGCCGCAGCGACGTGAACATCCTGGCCGTTGTAAACACCAAGACCAAGACGGTGCTGCTGATCTCCACGCCCCGCGACTACTATGTGCCCTTCCAGTTTTCGCCGGTGAACGGCGCCATGGACAAGCTGACCCATGCGGGCATTTACGGCATTGAAGGCTCCATGCGGGCCCTGGGAGACTATTACGAGCTTCCTGTCCACTACTACCTGCGGGTGAACTTCTCCGGCTTCATTGACATCATCGACACGCTGGGCGGGGTGGATGTGGAGTCCGACGCCGATTTTGGCTTTGACGGACATCAGTACTACAAGGGAATGAACCACCTCAACGGCAGAGCGGCCCTTGGCTTTGTGCGCAACCGCCATTCCTTCGGAGAAGGAGACCGGGCCCGCGGCCGCCACCAGATGGCGGTCATCAAGGGCATTATCAACGGCCTCATGTCCTCCAAGATCATCACCAACTATTCCGAGCTTCTGGACGAGATGGCCGGCTGTCTGCAGACCAATGCTTCCCGGTCCATGATCGGCGACCTGGTCCAGCTGACCCTGGACCGCAAGAAGGGGGACTGGAAGGTGCTGACCTACAGCGTGGACGGCTACGGCGCCACGGAATATGCCTGGTCTCTGGGCGCCTACGCCTATGTGATGGTACCCTACGCCAACAACCGGGACTATGCAAGAGAGCTTGTAACGCAGGTCCTCGCCAACGAAGTGCTGACGCAGGAAGAACTGCAGACCAAGGCGCCGAAGAATTGACGACAAGATCGAGAACAGGAGGAATGCTTCATGGAAGGAACCAAGAAAAAGCTGTATGTGGAACGGGACGGCTTCTGGACGGAGGCTGCCATGGTTTTTGCGGCCCTGGCGATGGTCTTTCTGCTGATCGGCAGCATCGGCCGCTGGGATGACCGGCGTTTCCTCAGCACCCAGGTGGCGCTGCCCATCTTCTGCGGCCTGCTGCTGATCCTGTGCCTGATCCTCTTTGGAAAGCGCGCCTTCTGGACCACGGTGGTCCCGGTGGCAATGGGTGTGGTGTTCTTCATTTTCCGCGCCATGAGCATGGAAAACGAGTGGCTCCGGGGCTGCTGGATCATCGTGTATCTGGTGGTCATGGTGCTCTATGCCATGGTCTTCTCCTATCCCAGGCTGAAATGGGCGCTGGCCCTTGTGCTGCTGGGGGTATTCGCCTATCACATCGGGGTGCAGGATCTGCCGAAACTGATGGATGCGGAGAACCCGGTGAGCTTTGTGGCCGGCATGCAGGAGATGAGCATTCTGGGGATCATCCTCTCCATGCTGTTTCTCAGCCTCGCCATGAAGAGCGCGCCGAAGGCGGCAAAGAGCAAGCCGGAAACCGGGGAGATCCCCGCCACGGCGGAGAAGGAAGCGGAGCCCGCCGCCCCGGCGGAAGCAGCCGTTCCCGCCGCCGGAGAGGAGAAGAAGCTCTCCCGCCGGGAAAAACGCAGGCTGGAGAAGCAGAAAAAGCAGGAAGAGAAACAGCAGGAGAAGCCTGCGGAGCCGCAGCCCGAACCCGAGCCCGCGCCGGAACCGATGCCGGAGCCGGAGCCCGAACCCGAGCCCGCGCCGGAACCGATGCCGGAGCCGGAGCCCGAGCCCGCGCCGGAACCCGAGCCGATGCCGACACCGGAGCAGGAGGCTGCTCTCCCCGCACAGGAGATCCCGCTTGAGGAGATCCCGGTGGAGGAGATCCCGGTGGAGGAACTGAGCGCCCAGACCGTGGCTGCCGCGGCCTACCCCCTGGAAGAGCCGGCTTCTCCGGATAAACCGGAAACTGCCACGGAGGACCCATGAGCGAGAGCAGGAATACCAAAGCGCAAAGGACCCCTGACGATCGCAGGCGGCGCAGAACGGTGATCGCGGCTGCGGCCGCAGTGGTGCTGGTGCTGGTCCTGGCCCAACTGCTCCACGGCAATTCCGAGGAGCGGCGCTATGAGCGCTATCGACAGCAGGCCGCCGCCAGCTATCAGAAGGGGGATTATGACCAGACCCTCAGCGATCTGCGCAAGGCGGAGGCAATCCGCAGCAGCGAGGACGTGCTGATGCTCATGGCGGACTGCTATGAGGCCCAGGGCAAGTGGGAGCTGGCCCTGGAGACCCTGCGCCGGATGGACCGGAATGACGCCACCGTGACCGAGCGCATCGCCGCAGTGGAACAGCGGCGGATGCAGCAGCAGGGAGAGGGCCTTCGCGTGATCGCGGGGGAGAACTTCCCCGCCACGGCCACGGAACTCGATTTGCGAGACCGGGATCTGGGAAACGGCGTGCTGCAGGACGTGCTGCAGCTGCATGCCCTGACCCGCCTCTCCCTGGCGGACAACCGGATCGATGATCTGGGCAGCATCAGCGAGCTGGGCGGACTGCGCACCCTGGACCTGAGCGGAAACAACATCCGGGATATCAGCCAGCTGGGAAAGCTGAGCAAGCTGCACAGCCTGAATCTGGACGGCAACCCCCTGGGGGACCTGAGCCCGCTGTACCGTTTGGAGGAGCTGGGCAGCCTGAGCTTGCGTGGCGTGAGCCTGCGGGAGGGGGAGCTGGAGCAGCTCACCACCATCCTGCCCGGCTGCGCCATCCTGACCGACAGCGACATCGAGGGCATGACCAGCATCTGGATCTGCGGCAAACGCTTTGATACCGGCAGTTCCCAACTGAGCCTGAGTGGTCTGAACCTGCGGGAGATCCAGTGTCTCAGCCTGTGTACGGAGCTGAGGAGCCTGGATCTGACCAACAATGAGATCAGCGACCTGAGCCCTCTCATGAATCTGCAGAAGCTGGAAAAGCTGCGCATCAGCGGCAATCAGATCACGGATCTGCGCCCGCTCATCGGCCTGCCCGCCCTGCGCTATCTGGAGGTCACGGGAAACGCCGTGACGGAGACCAGCGCGATAGGGAGCCTGGCCGCGCTGCAGACCCTGGACCTGTCCGACAATCCCATCGGGGACTTCTCGGGGCTGAAGAAGCTCAGCGAGCTGCAGAGCCTGCGCCTGGAAAACACAGGCCTTGCCGATGCGGATCTGGAGCAGCTGTACGGCCTCAAAAAGCTGAACCGCCTTGCCCTGGAGCGCAATGACGGCCTCACCGCCGAGGCCATGAGCGCCCTGCGCGCCGCCCTTCCCACCTGCGATATCAGCATCGGAACGCTGGTGTATACGGTCGCGCTGGGCGGGGTGGATTATCGCACGGACATCACCGAGCTCGTCATCGAAAACACGGAGCTGAGCAGCGTCTACGGTCTGGAAAAGTTTGACTGCCTGGAGACGGTGCGCCTGAGCCGGAACCGGATCGAGAACATCTCCGCCTTCCAGAATACCCATTCCCGGGCCACGATCCGCACCCTGGACCTGGGCTTCAACCAAATCCAGGACGTTTCGCCCCTCTCGGCTCTGACGGCCCTGGAATCGCTGGACCTGCGCAGCAACCAGATCAGCTCTGTCCAGAGCCTGGCACGGCTCAAACAGCTGAAGAAGCTGGATCTGAGCGGCAACCCCATCAGCGTCGAGGAGATTGAAGCGCTGCGCGCGGCCCTGCCGGAGTGCGAGATCGTCTTTTGAGCAGCGGAGACATCTTTCTGAAATAGCTCTTTTCTTCCCGTGCGCTTTGTGTTATACTGAAAATAGAAAAGGCGTTCCTTTTCTGAACAGCAATCATTGAAAGGAGTTGGCACCATGAAGTTCACTTTCACCGAAAAGCGGATGGATTCCTCGGAGGATCTGCGGGCCTACGCCACCCGAAAGATCAGCAAGCTGGACAAGTTCTTCAAGAACGAAGCGGAGGCCTTTGTCACCTTCAGCATCGAGCGCGGACGCTTCCTGGCTGAGATCACCATCCACAACAACGGCCTGTACTACCGGGCAAGCGAACTTACCAATGACATGTACGCTTCCGTCGATTCCGGCGTGGCCGCCATCGAGCGGCAGATCCGTCGGAACAAGACCCGTCTGGAGAAACGCCTCCGGGATGGGGTGCTGCAGGAGCGTGACGCCGTGCCTGCCTTTATGCCTCAGGAGGATGAGGCGGATGAAGAATTCAAGATCGTGCGCTCCAAGCGCTTCTCCATCAAGCCCATGTCCCCCGAGGAGGCCATCCTGCAGATGAACCTGCTGGACCATGAGTTCTTCGTGTTCCGGAACATGGACGCGGAAGATGCCATTGCGGTGGTCTACAAGCGCAAGCAGGGCGGCTACGGCCTCATCTGCGACGACGGCGAATAAATCGGATCTATCGAAAAAAGGTGCCGGCTTTTGCCGGCACCTTTTTTCTGTGGAGATCAGCTGCGATTTCCCGGCGGCAGAGCAGTTTTCCTCTTGCATATTTTCGCTCTCTGCGGTAACATATTCATAGACCCTGCGGAACAAGTACGACAGGAGGAATCGGCTATGAAATGCCCTCAGTGCGGCAGTGAAATGGTTTTGGACACCCATCGCAAGATCCCCCTTGAGATGTGCTACAACTGCGGATACATCGAAGGACGCAACATCGGCACCAAGGAAAAGGGCGAGACCAACTATGAGCACCTGAAGAAGCTGAACTTCAACGAGATGGTCGCCTTCCTTTCCCGCAAGCTGAACATGCCCGAGGAGCGCTTTGCGAAGTGGCTTGACGACGAAGCCTGACATTACAAAAACGGAGGAGCGAAACTCCTCCGTTTTTTTAGACCACAGACACAGGAGAAATTCTATGGACGAAGAACGGATACTGGACGAAGAAATCGAGATCGAGGAGGGCACGGAGCAGGTCCGCGGCAGCGGCACGCTCTACATCGTGGCCACCCCCATCGGCAACTCCCGGGACATGTCTCCCCGGGGGAGGCAGATCCTGGAGGAGGCGGACCTGATCGCCGCCGAGGACACACGCCGCTCCATGGTGCTGCTGAACAAGCTGGGCATCCGCAACAAGCTGGTGTCCAACCATAAATTCAACGAATACGGCAAGGCCAGGCACTTCATTGCCCAGCTGCAGGAGGGCAAGAGCATCGCCGTCATCACCGACGCGGGCACCCCCTGCATCTCCGACCCCGGCAACGAGCTCATCAAGGCCGCCGTGGAGGCGGGCATCCGGGTGGTGGGCGTGCCGGGCTGCTGCGCGGCGGTGAACGCCCTGGCCATCTCCGGCTTTGATCTCAGCTCCTTCACCTTCTTCGGCTTCTTCCCCCGGGAGAACGCGGAGCGGCGCAAGCTCCTGGAGAAGCTGCGCCGGGGTGATACCCGGACCTTTGCCCTCTACGAAAGCCCCAAGCGCATCATGGACCTGGTGGACTTTTTCATCGACGAGCAGGCGGATGTGCGCCTCTGCCTCTGCAACGACATGACTAAGCTCCACGAGATGAGCTTTCGCGGCACGCCCGCGGAGGTCAAGGAGCAGCTGCTGGCCAAGGGCAACTACGACAAGGGCGAATACGCCATCGTGCTGGAGGTGGGGAAGGACTATGTCTTCAACAAGGTGGAGCACGCCGTCTCTCCCGAGGCCGTGCTGGTGGACGCCATGGTGAAGGGCCTTTCGGCGAAAGAGGCCGTGGCGGCGGTGCTGGCGGATGAGAACAATTCCTACAGCAAAAACGAGCTGAAGGCCGCCTCCCTGCGGCTCAAGAAGCTCTTTGGAGGCGAGGCATGAGCCGCCTGACCCAGGACCTGGCCGCGGCCCTCCCCGGCCTGACCCGCCTGGTGCTGAGCCAGCCCATCGACAAGACCGGGGACCAGAAGGTCTCGATCCGGCCCCTGTATTTGCGGGGGGAGCGGCTTTACCAGCTGGAGCGCTTTCGGGACAACAAGGCCTTTCATGAGAATCTGGACGAAGAGAGCCTGCTGCGCCGCTTCGAGAGCGAGCTGGACGGACGCTTCCGCCAGGCTTTGCTTGTGACCGAGAAGGAGAGCGCCCAGTACAGTCTCCGGCAAAACGGCAGCTACAAGCGCCACGCCGCTGCCGCCGCCGTGCCCAGACCCGCCGGCCTTTCCGGCAACAACCGGGAAAAGCGCTATCTCATCGGCGAGGGGGAGGCGGTGCCCGCCCTGGTGGATCTGGGGATCTTTACCCAGGATTACAAAATCGTCCGCGCCAGGTACGACAAGTACCGGCAGATCAACCGCTTTCTGGAGCTCATCGACCAGGCTTTCCGGGAGGACGGCCGGGAGGAGCTCACGGTGCTGGACTTCGGCTGCGGCAAGAGCTATCTCACCTTCATCCTATACTGGTACTTTGCCGTGAAGCAGGGGAGACGGGTGAAGATCATCGGTTATGATCTGAAAAAGGACGTGGTGGAGCACTGCAACGCAGTGGCGGAAAAGTACGGCTATGATGGCCTGCGCTTTGTCCACGCGGACGTGAGCCGGGACGCCCTCTACGGCGAGCGTGTGGACATGATCGTCACCCTCCACGCCTGCGACACGGCTACGGACTATGCCCTGCACTACGCCATCGAAAAGGGCGCGGACTACATCTTCTCCGTGCCCTGCTGCCAACATGAGATCAACCTGCAAATGAAAAAAGGCGGGGAACTGGACGTGTTCCTCCGCCACGGCATCGTCCGGGAACGGATGGCCGCCCTGCTCACCGACGAGATCCGCACCCTGGTGCTGGAGGATCGGGGCTATACCGTGGATGTGATCGAGTTCACCGACCTGGAAAACTCCCCCAAGAACCTGATGCTCCGGGCCAGGCGAAACGGGAGAAAAAGCGAAAAGGGCCGGGCCCTGGCAAGAGAAATCGCCGGGCGCTACGGCTTCACCCAGACCCTGCTGGAACTGGAAAAATGAATCCGCAGGGACGAGCATTGCTCGTCCGCTCCGCCGGCAAGGTGCGAAGAAACGACCCGCGGCGTCCCATCCGGGACGCCGCGGGCTTTTGCGCGGGAGGGGAGATGCGCAAGGCGGCCGACCAATGTTCGGCCCCTACGCGAGGGCGGGACCGGGTTGTCATCCTGAGGAGGGGAACCCGACGAAGGATCTCGACGGCGCGAGGCGGGTATATCGAAGCGTTCAAGGAAAACGAACCTTGCGCCGGGGGCGAGATCCTTCGACTCGCTTTGCTCGCTCAGGATGACAGCGAGAGATGGGCGGCGCGATCAGGGGATCGCGCCTTACGCGGCACACATTTGCCTCCCCTGAAAGGGGAGGTGTCGCCGCCGCCTGCGGCGGTGACGGAGGGGTTTCCCCGGGGAGGCTTGAAAAGCGGCTTGCAAAAGGGGTATTCCATGTTATAATAATATCAGAAATGAATCTAACACAGCGGTTTTGAATCTTTTGATCACAGGAGGTTTCGTTATGCGGCATTTCGGAAAACGCGCTTTTGCGCTTCTTTTGGCGCTGATGCTGTGCCTGTCCCTGTTCCCCTCCGCCCTGGCGGAGGACGCGGGGAGCATCGCGGCGGAGGACGCGCCGGAACAGGAGGTCACCATTGCTCCCGCGGAAGAGGGCACTATCGCACCCGCGGAGGAAGGCAGCATCGCGCCCGCCGACGAGGGGACCATCGCTCCCGCGGAGGAGGGAGACGCCCTGCCCCGGACGGACGAGACCCAGGACGGGGAGACCTCCGGCCAATGCGGCGACGACCTGAGCTGGAGCTTTGACGAGAGTTCCGGCACCCTCACCATCACCGGCAGCGGCGATATGTGGGATTGGAGCTATAACTCATCCGCTCCGTGGTATAGCCTGCGCGCATCCATCAAGCGTGTGGAGTTTCCCCGCGGGCTGACCGGCATCGGTGACTATGCGTTTTACTACTGCAGCAAGTTAGCCTCCGTTGACATTCCGGCGGGCGTAATCGGCATCGGTGACCATGCCTTTTATTACTGCAGCGGGCTGACCGGGGTGACGATCCCGGAGGGTGTCACCAGCATCGGCAACTATGCCTTTTATTCCTGCTATGGGCTGACCGGCGTGACGATCCCGAGTACTGTGACCGGCATCGATGACTATGCCTTTTGTTCCTGCTATGGGCTGACAAACGTGACGATCCCGAGCAGTGTGACCAGCATCGGCAGCTATGCCTTTTATAGCTGCAGCGGGCTGACCGGCGTGACGATTCCAGCGAGCGTGACCAGCATCGGCAGCTATGCCTTTTATAGCTGCAGCGGGCTCACCAGCGTGGTCATCCGGGAAGGCGTCGAAAGCATCATGGATTCTGCCTTTGCATCCTGCTCCAAGCTGAGCAGTGTCACGCTTCCGGGCAGCCTGACGTTTTTTGGCAGAGATGTGTTTTATTCCTGCTCCGAACTGCAGGAAGTGTATTTCGGAGGGACTGTGGAGGCCTGGAACGCGCTGCAGGTATCTTATAACCGAACCAAGGTCACGGTCCACTGTGCGGATGGCGATCTGAGCCCGACGGATCCCGCTTATTGCGGCGATGACCTGACCTGGAGCTTTGACGAGACCACCGGCACCCTCAGCATCACCGGCAGCGGCGATATGTGGGATTGGAGCTATCCTGCATATGCTCCCTGGTACAGCCTGCGCGCGTCCATCATAAGCGTCGAACTGCCTCGGGGACTGACCAACATTGGCAACTTCGCCTTCAACGATTGCAGCAAGTTGACCTCAGTTGACATACCGGCGGGCGTGACCAGAATTGGCTCGAATGCCTTTTCCTATTGCAGAGGGCTGACCAGCATTGAAATTCCCAACTCAGTCAGAATCATTTACGGCTTTGCTTTTTTTGACTGCGGACTCACCAGTTTGTTGATTCCCGGCAGCGTTCAGGCCATCGGTCAAATGGCTTTTCGAGGATGCAGGAGTTTGACCAGCGTGGTCATTCAGGAAGGCTGTGAGGCTATTGACGACGGTGTTTTTGATTCTTGCAACAGTCTGAGCAGCCTGACCCTTCCCGGAAGCCTGACTTTACTTGACTGTGGATTCATGAGCCGTTCCGAACTGCGGGATGTGTATTATGGCGGGACTGTGGATGCCTGGAAAGCGCTGCAGGTATCCTACGACCGGAACACAGTCACTGTCCACTGCACAGACGCAGAGCTCCTCCCCGCGACAGCGGAGCAGTGCGGCGATGACCTTACCTGGAGCTTTGACGAAAGCAGCGGCACCCTCACCATCACCGGCAGCGGAGACATGTGGGATATGCAGCCATTGGCATGGGAGACCGCGAACGCTATTCCGTGGCGCAGCTTGAGCGGATCCATCAAAAGCGTCGAGCTGCCCAGCGGCCTGACCAGCATCGGCGACTATGCCTTTTCCGGCTGCAGCGGGCTGACCGGCGTCACGATCCCGAGCAGTGTGACCAGTATCGGCAACTCTGCCTTTTATAACTGCAGCGGGCTGACCAGCGTGACGATTCCGGAAGGAGTGACCAGCATTGGCTACTCTGCCTTCGGCTCCTGCAGCGGGCTGACCAGCGTATCGCTTCCGGCTTCCATATCAGAGGGCGGCTTGTCCCCGTTCGAGGATTCAACGAACCTAAAGGATATTTATTATGCGGGGACTTGTTCTGCCTGGAGCAGGCTGAACCTTGTCTATGATCACACCAGTGTGACGGTGCACTGCGCGGACGGCACCATTGAGCCGAATGCGGATGCAAACCGATGCGGGGAGGATCTGTTCTGGTCCCTGGAAAACGGGATCCTGACCATCACCGGCATCGGCGATATGTGGAATTTCAAAACTTATACAGCCTCATCTGAATCATCGTATCAGCTGCTTTCAACCGCCCCCTGGTATCCGCAAAGAGATACGATCACGCAGGTCCGCCTGTCGGAAGGCGTTACCGGTATTGGGAACTACGCTTTTGGGACACATGTGACGTATGGCGGTGGTCAAACGCGCTGCGAAAACCTTGTATCCATTGAACTGCCAGAGTCGCTGGAACGGATCGGAATTTGCGGACTTGCCGGCAGCAGAGCACTGAAGAAGGTCGAGCTTCCGGATTCTCTGAGGGAAATCGGAGATTACGCATTCGAGTTCTGCGGACTCACAGAGCTTTCACTTCCCCGCAGCCTGGAAAAGATTGGCTATCAGGCGTTCTGTGGTGTTCACCTTCAGCGATTGACCATCCCCGCAAACGTAACAGAGATAGGAGCCAATGCATTCAAGTACTCCTCCCTGAACGAGATCTGCTTTCTCGGGAACGCTCCGGCGATCGGCGGCGCTGCCTTTTTCGGGCTCATCGCCACGGCCTATTATCCCCAGAACGATCCAACCTGGACCCAAGATGTGCGGAAGGACTATGGCGGCGATATTACCTGGGTTGGCGCGCTGCCCACCGGAGGGACGCTGCGCCTTGACAGCGCCACAGTCTGCGCCGGGCGAAGCTTCACCGTGGATCTGACCCTGGACGAGAATCCCGGGATGACGGTGCTGTCCCTCGGGCTGGATTATGATGACGCCGTGCTGGAGTTCGTGGGTGCCCAGGAGGGCGTCCTCACCGGCTGGACCGTGAATGTGAAGAAGAGCACTCTCTTCTGGGACAGCGACCGGAATCGGACGGACACAGGTATCCTCCTCCGGCTCAAATTCCGGGTGAAGGAGGACGCCGTCCCCGGGATCGTGAGTATCGGCATCAAGAAGCTGGAGGCCGGAAACTATGACGAGGAAAGCCTGCTGTTCCAGACACACTCCGGAGCGGTGACGGTCCTCCTGCACACACCCGGAGATGCAAACGGCGATGGGAAGGTGAATGTTCACGATCTCACCCGGCTGCGGAAATATCTCGTCGGCACCGAGACGGAGATCGTCGAGGGCAACGCGGACGTGAACGCCGACGATGTTGTGGATATCCTGGATCTGATCCGGATGCGCAAGTACTTCGTAGAGGAAGAGGGCGTGATCCTGGAGTAAGGCGGAAGCTGGAAAAGCAAGCCCCTGCTATCCGTCGCAAGGACGGGCTGTCGAGGACGCCAGCCCCTACGGCGGAAATCCGGGATTTGCAGCATAGGGGCGGCTGTCAGCCGCCCGCAGCGGCCCCCTTGCCTAAAGGGGGCTGTCGCCGGCGCTCGCGGCGGTGACGGGGGGATACGCGCGTCCCCGTCTCCATCTCATGGGCCCGGCCTCCCTTGCCGCCCTCCGGCACGGCGCGCATAAACACCCGCGGCGTCCCGAATGGGATGCCGCGGGTGTTTATGCGGGAGGGAGATGTGTGAGGCGGCCGACCAATGGTCGGCCCTACGGCGGGGAAGGGGGCCGGACGGATCGTAGGGGCGACCTGCGGTCGCCTGATAGATCGGGGCAGCTGCAAAAGGAGGCGGCCAAAGGCCGCCCCTACGGAAGCGCAGGGGAAGCGAGAGCGCGTCAGGGCGCGGCGCCGATGTCGTGGAGGAAGTCCAGAACGACCCGGCCGTAGCGCGCCGGGGCGGAGAGGTAGCTGAGCCCGTGGCCCGCGCCGGGGAAGGTCTCCAGACGTACGGGGGAGGCGCAGGCCTCCCGGATCTCCCGGCTCATCTCACAGGGGACGAAGGCGTCCGTCTCACCGTGGATCAGCAGGATGGGGAGACGGGTGTTGGAAACGGCGCCCAGGGCGCTGCCGCTGTCCGGGTCGAAGCGGCCGAAGAGCGCCGCGCTGAGGCTGGTGAAGGGATAGAGCACCCGGTAATATTTGGGCAGATCCCAGCAGACCTTCTTGATGATGGCCCGGGGGGAGGAATAGCCGCAGTCGGCGATGATGCCCTTGACCTCCTCCGGCAGGGGCAGATCCGAGGCCATGAGCACCGTGGCGGCGCCCATGGAGACCCCGGCCAGACTGATGGGGACGCCGGGCCAGCGCTGCGCCGCGTACTCCGCCCAGGCCAGGCAGTCCCAGCGCTCGTTGATGCCGAAGCTGATGACGTGGCCCTCGCTCTCCCCGTGGGCCCGCTGATCCACCACCAGGGTGTTGAGCCCGGCCTCCCGAGCCAGCTTGTTGCCGCCGCAGAAGTCCCGGAAGGCATGGCCCCGGTAGCCGTGCATCTGGATCTGAAGGGGAGCGCCGTCCTTCACATGATAATAGCGCCCGTGGAGCCGCAGCCCGTCCCGGGAGCGGATCCAGACCTCCTCCCAGGGGAGGGCCTCCATGGAGCGGATCAGGTCGTACATGGGCTGGTCGTCCGGGGTATAGGGCTTGCCGTAGGGACTCATATAGGGGTCGTTCTGCCCCTTGTGGGGAGAATAATAGGCAAAGCGATAGGCGCCGTAGGCGATGGCCAGGCAGAGAAGCAGCAGCGCCAACAGGATCCAGAGGAAAAGCACGGAAAGCATCCCTTTCGTTCCGCCGGGCTCTTGTTGGTTTGTCAATGACGTGTGACAACGTTAGGAAAAGAAAAGAGTGTCTGTTTAGGTGAGAGCCAGCCGAGTGGACGCATAGGGAAGTCATTATAC
>ONCI01000028.1 GCA_900316255.1 uncultured Eubacteriales bacterium
AAAAGAAGCCGCGAAAAGCTGAGCTTTTCGCGGCTCTTTTTTGCATTTACTCGTCCTCGGGATCTCCGTCATCGTCGCCCAGGTCGAACTCCAGCTCTTCGCCGCAGTTGGGGCAGCGGATGGAGCCCTTGGCCAGGGTCTCCTCGTCGAAGGTGATGACCTCGCCGCAGGAGGGGCAGGTGGCGTCATAGAGGACGCCGTCGATCTCCAGCTCCTCGTCCTCGTCGCTCTCTTCGGCCACGTCGTCCCGATCCTCGTCCTTGGCGAAGTTCAGGTCATAGATCTTGTCCGGATCCTCTTCCTCGTCCTCGTCAAAGAACTCGTCCTCATCGTCCCAGCCGTGGTCGGGCACGTTGTAGGCGTCCACCATCTCTTCCAGATAGCTCAGATCCTCGCACATTTCGTCCAGGGTGTCTGCAAAGTCCAGACTGCCGGACTGGAGGTCCTCGATCTCATGAGCCATGTCGGACAGCAAGTCGGTCAGCGCCCCCCAGAGCTTTCCCTCCCGGGAATCGGGCTCCACGCCCAGTCCTGCGGTCAGTCCCTTCAGATAAGCAGCTTTTTCAACGATCGTCATGATGAAAACCTCCCATCAAATAGTTTGAAAAAAGGGGGTAAGCTTGTAGACTCCCCCCTTGATTCTTACGAAAGATGATGCTCAGGCTCTGGACAGATACTCGCCGGTGCGGGTGTCGATCCGGATCTTCTCGCCGCGCTCGATGAACAGAGGCACCTTGATCTCGGCGCCGGTCTCCACGGTGGCGGGCTTGGTGGCGTTGGTGGCGGTGTTGCCGGCAAAGCCCGGATCGGTCTCGGTGACCTCCAGCTCCACGAAGAAGGGAGGCTCCACGTTGAAGACCTTGCCCTTGTAGGAGTAGATGGTGCACTCCATGTTCTCCTTGACGAACTTGAAGTTGTCGCCCAGGACGCTGCCGTCCACCGGCTCCTGCTCATAGGTCTCGGGGTTCATGAAATAGTAAAGGTTGTCGTCGTTGTACAGATACTCCATGGTCTGACGGTCGACGGTGGCGTTCTCGAACTTGGCTGTGGGGTTGAAGGAAGTCTCGGTGACGGCGCCGGTGATGACGTTCTTCATCTTGGTGCGCACGAAGGCAGCGCCCTTGCCGGGCTTGACGTGCTGGAATTCCACAACCTGCATGACGTTTCCGTCCATCTCGAAGGTAACGCCGTTTCTGAATTCGCCTGCAGTGATCATATATGGGTCCTCCCGTAATGTAGATTCTGTCTGAAGTACAGTCTTAGCTGATTTATTTTACTGTATATCTTTCTGTTTTGCAAGTGTTTTCTTTCAAGGGGGTCCGGATCACGGCCTCAAGAAGCGCTTTCCCCCGAAAGATCCAAAGTTTCTCCGTCCAGGATCAGCGTATAGTCCGCACTCCAGTCCCGCAGGACCGCATAATAGCAGCTGCCCGTCTCCGACAGATCAGCCCGGAAAAAGGTGGAGCCCAGGCTGTCCCCCACCCGGTGATCTGCTCCGTCCGGGAAATTCAGTTCCACGTAATAGTCTGGGGATCCGCTTCTGTGGTAGAGGAATCCATATCCAGCGTCAAACATGCCCAGCGATCGAAGCTCGTCCCGCAGCGGATTTCCGATCCGCCAGCCTTTTTCTGTCCGCTCCAGGATCTGCCAGCGCCTTGTTTCGCCGCTGCCGGCCAGGACCAACGCGGTATGCTCGCCGCAGACCACCTCTCGGGCTCTTCGGCTGGGATTTGTCGCCGCGTAGGCCGCCTCCGGAGTCTGGCAGACGATGGCGTAGCTGCGTACAAAAAAGCCCGCCAGTGTCACCGCCGAAAGCACCAGGACTGCCATGGCCGCAGTCCTGCGGCCTGTCCTCCGCGCAAGAAACAGAAAGAGCAGCAACAGAAGCGCAAGCACAAGCAAGGTCACAGTCAAAAGGTTCATCCCATGCATCCTTTCCGCGGGCGATCGTTTCCTCCCGTCCCTGAATCCTTACCTATATAACGTTCAAGGTCCGCTCAAGGTTTCAACGGAGCTGATTTTTTCCTTTTCCGGCCAAATCCTTCTTTCCTCTCCCTCATCTGAAAGCCTCCTCCCGTGATACGGAGGCTGCCACCTTCCCCCGCTGGGGGGAGGGCAACGGAAACGGCGGACGGCCAATGGCCGTCCCTGCGTTGGAATAGCGGCGTCACGATGAGGGCATCGTGCCCTGCGCGGAGACTTCATCCATCATCTGCCTCGCGGGGATGCGGTGCGGACGATTCAAGGTCTGTTCCTCCCTCAGCGGGGGAGGATGTCAGCGCAGCTGACAGGTGAGGGAGAAGCTTGCCGGATGCTTCTGTTTTATCCGCTTGCTCTATTCCGGCGTTCTCCCTCATCCGCCCCAGTGTGCGCACTGGGGCACCTTCCCCCGCTGGGGGAAGGCCATTGGGAACGGCGGACGAGCGATGCTCGTCCCTACGGTCGACGCCCGGTCTGCGTCAATTCCGCACTCCGAATTCCGCATTCCGAATTGTCCCCGCTCCCTAAAAACGAAAAACTAAAAACTAAAAACTTAATTGTTCAGCACGATGAGCTCCATCTTGGGGGCCTTGGTGATGACCTCGGCTCCCTCGGGGCGGATGATCATCACGTCCTCGATGCGCACGCCGAACTTGCCGGGGATGTAGATGCCGGGCTCGGCGGAGCAGAGGTCGTTGACCTCCATGAGGGCCTCGCCCCGGGGGCCGGCCATGGGCGGCTCGTGGATGTCCAGGCCCAGGCTGTGGCCGAAGCCGTGGCCGAAGCAGGCGCCGTAGCCGGCCTTTTCGATGACGTCCCGGGCGGCCTGGTCGATGAGCTTGCCGGGGATGCCGGAGCGGGCGGCGGCGATGCCCGCCAGCTGGGCCTCCAGCACGATGCCATAGATCTTCCGCATTTCCTCAGTGGCGTAGCCCACAGCCACGGTGCGGGTCATGTCGGAGCAGTAGCCGTTTGTCAGGCTGCCGAAGTCCATGGTGATGAAGTCCCCGTCCCGAATCACGGTGTCCCCGGGCACGCCGTGGGGCATGGAGGTGTTCTTGCCGGTGACCACGATGGGATCAAAGGAATTGCCCTCGCTGCCGTTGCGCAGCATGTGATATACCAGCTCCGCCATGACCTCCTTCTCGGTCATGCCGGGCCTGATGATGTGCAGCACTTCCTCCAGGGCCTTCTCGCTGATGCGCTGGGCCCGGATCATGCTGTCGATCTCCTCCTGGTTCTTGCTGGCGCGCAGGCCCATCATCAGATCGCCTGCGGGCAGGAATTCCCGCTCCAGGGCCTTTTCCAGGGCGGCCCAGCGGGCATGGCTCAGCTGCAGATCCTCGGCGGCAAGGCGCTCCGCCTTGGCTTCGGTGAGGGCTGCGCGGATCAGATCCAGCTGGCTGTGCTGCCGGTCGAACATCTGCACGGTGCAGCAGCCCCCGGCGATGTTCTCGGCGGCCTCGATGTAGCGGGAATCGGTGAGCAGCCAGGCCTTCTCTCTGGCAACCAGCACGGCCCCGTCGGTGAAAGCAAAGCCGGTGGCGTAGCGCTGGTTCTTTTCATCGGTGATGAGGATGGCGTCCAGATCCTTCCGGATCAGCGCTTCCTGAATGCGGGCAATGTTGTTCATGTTTCCTCCTTAGAACTTGGCCGGGGGAAGGCTACGGTAAAGATCGATCCCTGCGGCGTATTTTGACCGACTTCGATACTGCCTCCCAGAGCCAGCACCGTGTCGTGTACAATACTGAGTCCCAGACCGCTGCCCCCGGCCTCCCGGGAGCGGGCCTTGTCCACCCGATAGAAGCGGGAGAAGATGTTCGCCCGATCCTCCTCGGGGATGCCGATCCCCGTGTCGGAGACGGCGAGGATCACCTGCTTCTCGTCCCCCTTCAGGGCGATGTGCACCGCCCCGCCGGGGACATTGTATTTCACGGCGTTTTCCACCAGATTGAAGACGATGTGGAACAGGTCGTCCTCCGTGGCGCGGATACGGCAGCCGTCCTCCAGCTCCGTCTCCAGGCTCACCTGCTTTTCCCGGGCCAGGGGGTGCAGGGGCGTCAGGGTATCCAGCACCACCTGCTTCACATCCACGCTCACCAGCTCCCGCTCCGCGTTGTCGTCCAGCCGCGACAGGGTCAGGAGCTTGTCGGTGGTGCGCTGGAGGCGCTTGGCCTCGTTACCGATATCGGTGACGAATTCCCGCATGGTCTCGGCGTCCACATTTTCATTCTGCACGATGCTGTCCGCCAGCAGGCGGATGGAGGCCAGGGGCGTTTTCAGCTCGTGGGAGGCGTCGGACACAAAGCGCCGCCGCTGCTCCTCTGTGGTCTCCAGCCGTTCGGTGAGCTGGTTGAACTCCTCCCCCAGCTCGGAGATCTCATCCTTGCCCCGGTTCACATGGCGGTAGCTGTAGTCTCCCCCGGCCACCACCCGCATGGAGCGCACGATGTCACGGATGCGGTTCACCAGCAGGAACACATAGACCAGCGCCACCACCAGGGCCAGGGCCCCGATGCCGAGAGAGGCAGCCCGGATCCGGTGCTGGAAGCCCAGCAGCATCTCGGCCCGCTCCTCATCCCGCTCGGTGAGATAGAGAGCGCCCGTCAGCTCCCCCTGGGAGCTGAGGGGAATGGCAATGCTGCTGAGGAAGGCCGCCTCCCGGAAGGAAGAGCGAAACACCATCTTGCCCTTGAGACAGGTCAGCAGATCCGCCGGGATCTGGCCCCCTGCCTGGCCGGCAGAGTCATAGAGGCTGCCGCCGGAGCGGTCGGCCACCAGCACCCGGGTATAGCCGCTGAGATCCAGGTAGCGCAGCACCTCGGCGATGTTCTCCGGGTTCAGCCGCTCCAGACCGGAAAGGGAGGAGGCCAGGGTGGCGGCCTGGGCCGTCATGGAGCTGCGCTTTTCCTCGAACACCGCGTCCCGGGAAGAGATCAGGGGATAGCTGTTCAGTAGCAGCAGCAATACCAGCAGCAGCGCCGTGATGAAGGAGATAAAATGTATGCGGATACTGTGCATAGGCAAATACTCCGTATTTGAAGGGAAAAGAGAAGAGTGAAGAGTGAAGAGTTATGGTATCGGCTTCGCCGATGATTGAAATATCCCCTATCCCCCAGTGTTCGCACTGGGGACTTCCCCCTGAGGGGAAGCAAGCAGGTATCTTGCCTCCCCCCTGGGGAGGCGGCCGAGCCGCTTGCGGCAAGGTCGGAAGGGGTTCATTTCTTCATTCTTCTCTCTTCACTATTCACTTTTCACTAAAATAATACCCCACGCCCCATTTGGTGGCGATGTAGTCGGGATGGGCGGGGTCCAGCTCCAGCTTTTCCCGGAGCCGGCGGATGTGCACGTCCACGGTGCGGGTATCGCCCTGGTACTCATAGCCCCAGACCAGATCCAGCAGCGCCTCCCGGCTGTAGACCCGGCCGGGATTTTTCATCAGGAAGAGGATCAGATCGAACTCCTTCATGGTAAGCTCCACCGGCACCCCGTCCTTCCAGGCGGTGCGGCGCTCCTCATCCACGGCGATGTGCCCCCGCTGCAGGGCGGTGGCGGAGCCCTGGGCTCCCGGCGCGGAGAGGCCGGCCCGGCGCAGCAGGGCCCGGACCCGGGCCTTCAGCACCATGATGTCGAAGGGCTTGGTCACGTAATCGTCGGCCCCGGACTCAAAGCCCATGAGCATGTCCGCCTTTTCACTGCGGGCGGTGAGCATGATGATGGGCACGGTGGAAAAGCCGCGGATCTCCTGGCAGGCCTCCAGCCCGTCCTTCTTGGGCATCATCAGGTCCAGGATGATCAGGTCATAGTTGCCGGTCCTGGCCATGGAGACGGCCATTTCCCCGTCATAGCCCACATCCACGGTGTAGCCCTCGTTTTCCAGATTGAATTTGATGCCCTTCACCAGGAGCTTTTCGTCGTCGACCACCAGAATTTTCATATTTCGATGCCCTCATTTTTAAGTTGCAATTCCTCTGCCCAATCTTTATAATGGAGAGAAGATGGCGAAATGCTGTGAAACGGTCTATGCCGTTCCCTGATAGTCTATCATACCACATTCCCTGCAAAACGGGAGAACAAAATGAAAATTTTCAAAATTTTCCCCGTCCTGCTGGTGCTGTGCCTGCTGTTTGCGCTCTTTGCCCCCTGCGCCCTGGCGCTGGACGGGCCGCAGCTCACAGCCCAGGCGGTGCTGCTGGCGGATCTGGACAGCGGCGCCGTCCTCTATGAGCGCAACGCCGACGCCCAGCGCTCCCCCGCCAGCATCACCAAGATCATGACCCTGATGCTGACTCTGGAGGCGGTGGAGCGGGGCGAGATCCGCCTGGACGATCCGGTCACCGCCGGGGCAGACTGCCGCCGCGGCATGCGGGACGACAGCAGCACCACCGGCATCGTGGCCGGGGAGACCCTGCGTCTGGAGGATCTTCTCTACTGCGCGGCGGTGGCCTCCGGCAACGACGCCTGCAACGTGCTGGCCGCCTATGTGGCGGGGGATATTCCCTCCTTTGTGGCCCTGATGAACCGGCGGGCCGAGGGTCTCGGCTGTACCCAGACCCATTTTGTGGACCCCCACGGGCTCTCCTATGACAATCTGACCTCCGCCCGGGATCTGTACCGCATCACCCTGGAGGCCATGCGGCTGCCCGCCTTCATGGAGCTCTGCGACTGTCCCGCCGTCACCGTTCCCGCCACCAACGTGTTTCCGCCCCGGGAGCTGAAGAGCTCCAACGCCCTCATCTCCGACCAGGGGATCTACGGAGACCGCTATCTCTACGAGGGAGCCCACGGGGTGAAGACCGGCTATACCCGGGCCGCGGGCTACTGCCTCATCTCCACGGCGGAGCGAAACGGCCTGCGTCTGCTGGCTGTGGTGCTGGGCTGCGACGGGCCCTATCTCTCCGACACCGATACCCGCTACAGCTTTGTGGACACCGCAAAGCTCTATGACTGGGCCTTCGAGACTTTCCGCCCCCGGGAGCTCTGCACCCGGGGCCAGACCCTCAGCCGCTGCCAGGCGCTCTCCGCCTGGGGCGATCCCTGGTTCTCCCTGGAGGCCGGGAGCGCACTCTCCCTGCTGCTGCCCGAGGGAGCGCAGCCGGAGCTGCGGCTGGAGCTGGAGGACGCCTCCCTTCAGGCGCCCATTGCCGCCGGAGAACTGTTGGGGCAGGCGGTCTTCCTCCTGGAAGGGCGCGAGCTGGGCCGGGTGCCTCTGGTGGCCGGGCGCAGCGTGGATGAAAGCCTCTGGGCCTATGTGGCCCGTACCGTGAAAGAAACTATAGAAACGGGAGTTTAGCATGAAACAATCACGATTTCTTTCCTTTTTTCTGATCCTCTGTCTCCTTGCCGCTCTGTTCGCGCCCTTCGCCCTGGCGGAGGAGCCGGCGGAGACCGGGGAGTATCCGGAGGATCCGGGTCCCTCCGTCACCCCCACCCCGGAAGGAGTCAAGCTGGAGGGGCCGGAGCTCAGCGCCCAGGCGGTCCTCCTGGTGGATCTGGAGAGCGGCACCATCCTCTATCAGCTCAACAGCTCCTATCCCCGCTCCCCCGCCAGCCTCACCAAGGTCATGACCGTGCTGCTGGCCCTGGAGGCAGTGGACCGTGGCGAGGTGGGTCTGGATGACGTGATCACCGCGGGGCTTGACTGCCAGAACGGCATGGGAGAGGACAGCAGCAGCGTGTATATCGTGGCCGGGGAGCAGCTGACCCTCCGGGATCTGCTCTACTGCGCGGCGGTCTCCTCCGGCAACGACGCCTGCAACGTCATCGCCTCCTATCTGGGCAACGGCATCCCCAATTTCGTGGACCGGATGAACGAGCGGGCGGCGGAGCTGGGCTGCACCATGACCCGCTTTGTGGACCCCAACGGCCTTTCCAACGACAATCTCACCAGCCCCTATGATCTCTACCTGATCACCAGGGCCGCCATGGGCTACCCCTCCTTCATGGAGATCTGCGACTCCACCTCCTACAACGTGCCCGCCACCAACGTCAATCCCGTCCGGGAGCTGAAAAACTCCAACGCCCTCATCTCCCCCGACGGCATCTACGGCCCCGGCTACCTCTACGAGGGGGCCCACGGCATCAAGACCGGCTACACCCGGGCCGCGGGCTACTGCCTCATCTCCACCGCCGAGCGGGACGACATGCATCTGCTTGGCATCGTGATGGGCTCCGACGGGCCCTACCTCTCCGACACCGAGGAGCGCAAGAACTTCTCCGACTCCGCCAAGCTCTACGACTGGGCCTTCGCCAACTTCACCATGCGCACCGTCATCGCCGAGGACGAGGTGCTGGACTTTGCGGATGTGGCCCTGGCCGAGGGGGACGCCCGGGTGGGCCTGAAGCCCCAGCGCAGCGTCCGCTTCCCCCTGCCAAACAACGTGGAGCCGGGCCAGGAGGACATCCGCATCGAGCTCTTTGACCAGAACCTGACCGCGCCGGTGGAGGCCGGCACGGTGCTGGGCGTGGCCCACGTGCTCTATGACGGGCGGGAGTTTGCCTCCGCCCGGCTGGTAGCCTCCGGCAGCGTGGATCTGAACCGCTGGGAGTATTTCAAGCAGCACATCCGGGAGTCTCTGGCAAAGCCGGCGGTGCTCACCGTGATCCTGGTGATCCTGGTGCTGGTTGCGGCCTATCTGGCCCTGGTGACCCGCTACCGGCTGCTGCGCCGCAAGCATCTGAAGCAGCGCCGTCTGGCCGAGCAGCGCAGGAAGGAGCTGGCCCGCCAGCGGGCGGAGGAAGCCGCCCGGGCGGAAAACGGCACCCCCTTTGACAAAGACCTGTTTTAACGATAAAGGAACCCTATGGAAGAACAGCTGAAAAAGAAAGAACGGGCCGTGCTGGCCGGGCTCTCCGCCGCCAGCATGGACGAGCATGAGCGCTCCACGGATATCTCCATGGAGGAGCTGGCCGCCTTGGTGGAAACCGCCGGAGGCGAGGCCGTGGCCATGCTGATCCAGTCCCGGCCCAGCCCCGAGCCCCGCAGCTTCATCGGCGAGGGCAAGGTGCAGGAGATGAAGCAGCTCATTGAGGACAATGACTGCGACCTGGCCGTGTTTGACAACGAGCTCTCCCCCTCCCAGATGCGGGTCCTCTCCGAGGATCTGGGCGTGAAGGTGCTGGACCGCTCCGGCCTCATCCTGGATATCTTCGCCCAGCGGGCCCAGACCAGAGAAGGCCAGCTCCAGGTAGAGCTGGCTCAGTACAAGTATCTGCTCCCCCGCCTCACCGGCATGTGGACCCACCTGGTGCGGCAGACCGCCTCCGGCGGCTCTTCCCCCATCGGCACCCGCGGTCCCGGCGAGACCCAGCTGGAGACCGACCGGCGCCACATCCGCCGGAAGATCCAGAAGCTGGAGGAGGAGCTGGCCGCGGTGCGCAAGGTGCGCTCCACCCAGCGCCGCCGGCGGGAGAAGAACGCCATGCCCGTGGTGGCCCTGGTGGGCTACACCAACGCGGGCAAATCCACCCTCCTCAATTGCCTCACCGGTTCGGACATCCCCGCAAACGACCGGCTTTTCGACACTCTGGACACCACCACCCGCCGCCTGCGCATCGATGAGAGCACCGAGGTGCTGCTCTCCGACACCGTGGGCTTCATCCGCAAGCTCCCCACCCACCTGATCGAGGCCTTCAAGGCCACCCTGGAGGAGCTGAGCTTCGCGGACGTGCTGCTGCACGTCATCGACATCTCCAATCCCGAGTGGGAGGAGCAGGCCCGGGTGGTCAACGAACTGATCCGCCAGCTGGGCGCCGAGGGCACCCCCTGCCTGCGCGTCTTCAACAAGTGCGACCGCTATATCGGCATCCTTCCCCACGGGGAGGACGTGATCTGCATCTCCGCCAAAAGCGGCGAGGGGGCGGACCGCCTGGTGCAGAAGCTCTCCCAGCTGCTGGACCGGGGCAAAAAGCAGGTGACACTGCTGCTGCCCTACGCCGCCGGCGGCCTGCTGGACAGCCTGAACCGGGAGGCCAAGGTCCTGCGCACGGAGTACACCGACAACGGCATCGAGGTGGAGGCCGTGGTCCAGCCGGATCTCTTCGGCCGGGTGAAGCAGTATATCCCCGGCTACACCGAGACGAAAGAAGACTGGGAGTCCTGAGGATGGCTTCCCCTTGCGAGGAGGAAGGCTTTGCGGGCGGCTGACAGCCGCCCCTAAGCGTTGTTGGGAGATCTGTCTATGTCCATCATCGAAACGGAGCGGCTGATCCTGCGCCCCTGGCGGGAGGAGGACGCCGCCGAACTGTACCGCTGGGCCTGCGACCCCGAGGTCGGCCCCGCGGCGGGCTGGGCGCCCCACGAGAGCGTGGAGGACAGTTTGAACGTGCTGCGCACGATCCTCATCAAGCCGGACACCTGGGCTGTTACGCAAAAGGGCAGCGATGCGCCGGTGGGCAGCGTGGGCATTTTCCCCAGTCCCTGCAGCCTGGCGGAGAAGCAGCCGGAGATCGGCTACTGGCTGGCCCGTCCCCTCTGGGGAAAGGGCTATATCCCCGAGGCGGTCCGGGCCCTGATCGGGCTGTGCTTTGACCGGGGCGCGGAGGCCGTGTGGTGCGCCCACGCGGAACTGAACCGCAGATCCCGCCGGGTCATCGAAAAGTGCGGCTTTGTCTATCGCTGCACGGAGAACTGGACCTCTGCCCTGGGAGACGTCCGCAAGACCCGGTATTACTCCATCCGACGGGAGGATTGGCAGCCAGCCGCGGGGACAGGCCTTGCTCGTCCGCAGTTGGACAGCGCAGAGGTAGAGAGTGGACGACCGATGGTTGTCCCTGCGAATGGATCGGAGCAGCAGCCATGACCGAATACTATGTCCCCACCGGGGCCGGCGAAAGCGAATATGTGGAAAAGCGCAGCCGCTTTCTGGGCCATGTCCGCCCTGTGCGTTCGGAGGACGAGGCCCGGGCCTTTGTGGCCGAGATGAAAAAGAAATATTACGACGCCCGGCACAACTGCTGGTGCTATCTGCTCAAGGACGGGCCTGAGCGCTATTCCGACGACGGCGAGCCCCAGGGCACTGCGGGCATCCCCATGCTGGAGGTCTTTCGCCGGGAGGGCGTCACCAACCTGGTCTGCGTGGTGACCCGCTATTTCGGCGGAGTGCTGCTGGGCGCGGGTGGGCTCTTCCGGGCCTATACCAAAAGCGCCAAGGATGCCCTGGACGCCGCTGGCCGCTCGGTGGTGCGCCGCTGGGTGCAGCTGGAGATCCCCTGCTCCTATGCCGCGCTGGAGCGCTACAAGCAGGAGATCGCCGCCTTTGACGGGGCGGTGGCGGGCATGGACTACGGCGCCGGCGTCAGCATCCGGGCCCTGCTCCCGGAGGAGCGGAGCGAGGCCTTTCGCGCCCGGATCCTGGATCTGAGCGGCGGAGCGGTGGAGCCCGCCGTCACCGGCGAGAGCCTCCAGGCCGTACCGGTGGGGTAGTTTTTAGTTTCTAGAGTTTAGTTTTTAGGGCCGCAAGTCGATGCTCCAGTCATCTTTGTGAGCGTCCGGCAGATCTCTTTGCAAAGGAGCTGCGCGATTTTTGCCTGATCCGAATTGCTTGTATAATACTAACACCTAATAGAAACAAGACAATCTTTGCGGCCAGAATTGTGCCATACTGCGTTGGACTCCTTGACCATATATCTCCATTATGCTCTGCGGAGTCCGCCTTGTCTGGCGCAATTCTGACTCGCAATTCTTTGTCTACTTTCTATCAGGTATTAGTATAAGTCAAGTGTTGACACCCCTAAAAACTAAAAACTAAAAACTGAAAAAAACGGAGCTTTGAAATGAGTTTTTCAAAGCTCCGTTTTTTATTCTATCGTTTACTGCCGGGCTTTCTTCCGCCACAGCAGCACGCCGGTGCCCGCCAGGGCCAGTGCGCTCAGGCTCAGCAGCCCGATGTAAAGGCCCATGTTGGTATCGCCGGTCTTGGGGGCCACGGTACCGCCGCCGCCTCCGGTGCGCAGCCACGCGGCATAGAGGGTCACGTTGCCGCCGGTGATCTGCACTTCATTGCCGGCAAAGTAGGCCGCGGCGCCCCGGCGGCTGGTGGCCCAGCCCTGGAAGGTATAGCCCTCCCGGGTGGGAACGCCGGTGGTGATGCGCACTCTGCCGGTGTAGGTGGTATTGCCGCTGGCGTCGGTGATCTTGTGCTGTTCGGGCACCACCGAGGCCGCGGGGGCATTCTCGCCGCCGTTGGCGTCATAGTTGATGCGGTAGTTCAGCTGCCACACCGCGTAGAGGGTGGTGTCCCTCGTGATGGGGATGTCCCGGCGGCTGGCCTTTTCGGCGTCAAACTTGTAGAGATTGCCGTCGTCGGTGGCGTCCGGGGTCTTGCCCCAGCCCACAAAGGTGTAATACATCCGCTCGGGCTCCTGCTCGGGGATGTTCACGCCCAGCTCGCCGCTCTCGGTGGAGCCTACCACATGGATGATGGGCTCGGGAACATTCTCCACCTCCGGAGCATTGCCGTCAAAAGTCAGGGTGGCAAGCTTCTGGTCCACGTCGGGGATGCCGTCGCCGTTGATGTCCTCGCTGTAGGCGGCGTATACCGTCACCCGGCCCAGGGTGGGGATAGCCACGGTCTCGATCAGTGCGGGCTTCTCATCGCCGCTGGCATAGATCCTGTCGGTGGGGCTGGCGGTCCAGCCATAGAACACCACGTCGGAGCCGTCCACGGGGGCGTGGGTGGGCTTGGGCTCGGTCTTCAGCTTGTAGCTCTTCTGGGCGGGGAGCATCTCGGTGCTGGGTCCGCTGCCCAGGTCGCCGCCGTTCACGTCATACACCAGGGTGGAGAGCTCCAGGCCCAGCATCTTGGTGTTGGCGGTCTTCTCGCTGCTTTCCAGGGTGGTGATCTTTTCCTCATCGGCCAGGGTGTAGCGCAGGGTCAGGCTGACCTTGCCCGTGCTGGACAGGTATTTGTCCTCGGTCTCGGTGCTGGCCTCAAACCTTTCGATGGGCAGGTAGCCCTTGCAGGTGAAGGTCATGGGATCGCCCAGGGTGGAAAGCTGCTCCTGCCAGCCCTCTTTCAGCTTGAATTTGGCCAGGACGCGATGGCTACCCTCCTCGTAGACGACATCGCCGTCCAGCTCAAAAATGGCGCTTTCCAGCTTGGGCTCGGTCTGGAAGAGGATCACGTCCCCCACCATGCGGGAGTCCAGCTGAATGGTGATCAGGCCGGCGGCCTCGTGGATGTTGTCCTTCTGGGATTCCACCAGCTTCTGCACCGTTTCGCTCATGGTAAAGCTCAGGGTGAAGGGGATCTCGTAGCGCACCAGGACTGCCTCGCTCCGGGTCAGGGTCTCCGGCGCGGTGAAGGTCAGGCTGCTGAAGCTCAGATCCTCGCCGCCGGGCAGCAAATCTCCCAGATCGGCGGTGTCATCGCCGGGCTGAATGGCGCGCTCCAGGAGCTTGGCGCCCTCCAGCAGCTCCACCACAGAGCTCTCGGCGGTGAGCAGGGCGGGCCGCTCGTTTGCCACATTCTCGGTATCCCGGATGGCACTGTCGGCCTCCATGGTCAGCTGGCTGTTCTCGCCCAGGCGCACGGCGGAGAGGCCGCCGAAGTTGCGCAGCTCCGCGCCCCGGCCCAGGGTCAGGCTGCCCTCGTCTCCCACGGAGATGATGGCGTCCTGCACCAGCTCGGGCTTCTTTTCACCCTCATCGGCGGTCTGCCCGGCAGCGGCAGGCTCGGCGGAGGCGGGCTCTTCGCCCTCGTTCTCTTCCCCGGTCTCCTGGGCCAGCTCAAAGAGGCTGCCCTCGTGGCGGCCGGCATCGTCCAGGATCACGTTCACCAGCAGCAGGCTGCCCGCCTTCCGCTCCGCGCCCTCGGGGGCGCGCAGCTCGATCATGGCGGGGTTATAGTCCTTGTCCTTCAGGTCCTTGGCGGTCTTGAAATCCTGGGCGCGCTTCAGGGTGACGGCCTTGCCCGCCGCCAGGATGGAAATGTTCTGCCCGATGAAGCGGGCGGATTCCTTCATCTCCAGATCCGTCATCACCAGGATGTAAACCGGCCGGTCGGGGGTCTCGTTGGCCGCCTTGGCCGCCCGGGCCAGGCTCTGGAAGGGCGCCTGCTCGGAGCCGTCGCCGCTCTCATCGTTTCCGTCCTTGGAGACATAGAGCGTCACTTCGCCCAGCAATTCGGGCACAGGCTGCTCTGTCGGCTGCTCCGCGGGTTCTTCCGTCGGCTGCTCCGCGGGCTGCTCCTCTTCGCCCTCCTTGGGCTCCTCCGGGGCTGTGGTCTCGTTCTCCTGGGGTGCGCCGGGATCCTCCGTCGGTTCCTCGGCAAGGGCGGAGACCGTCAGCGTCATCAGCAGGGAGAGCACGAACAGCAGTGCCAGGGCACGCTTGCACATCTTCTTCATGGCCGCTATCCTCCTGTGGGTCTATGATCTATTCCGAAACTCTTTGTTTCCGTTCTGCAACGATTTTGGGGCTTCTTCTCCCGGTCCTCGTATGTTCTATTATTATATCACAGTTTCTTCCGGAATGCCATGAAAATTTTTATATTTCGGGCCGGGCAGTTTTTGTCAAAGCGACGGAGACGGCCTTCCCCGCGCCGCAAAAAATTTTTGGGGAAAGAAAAAGGGAAAACAAAAGTTTCGTCGTATAGGATAAATGGACGAAATTGAAGAGGAACGGAGGGATCCGGCATGTCTTGTCCCCGTTTGGAACGCGAACAGCTGGAGCATCTGCTCATCGGGCCCTACGGCGTGCTCTCGGAAGAGAGCCGGGGCCGTCTGCACCCGGAGCAGGAGTGTGACATCCGCCCCTGCTTTCAGCGGGATATCGACCGCATCACCCACTCCAAGGCCTTTCGCCGTCTCAAGCACAAGACCCAGGTCTTTCTCCAGCCGGAGGGAGACCACTACCGCACCCGCCTGACCCACACTCTGGAGGTCACCCGTCTGGCGCGCACCGTGGCACGGGCCCTCCGGCTGAACGAGGATCTGGCGGAGGCCATCGGCCTGGGCCACGATCTGGGCCACACGCCCTTCGGCCACGCCGGGGAGCGGGCCCTGAACAAGATCTACGAGGGTGGCTTCAAGCACTATGAGCAGAGCCTCCGGGTGGTGGATCTGCTGGAGCGGGACGGCCGGGGCCTGAACCTATGCTATGAGACCCGCATGGGCATCCTGAACCACACCCACGGCGCTCCCGACGACACCCGGGAGGCCACCACCGTCCGCCTCTGCGACCGTATCGCCTACATCAATCACGACCTGGACGACGCCATCCGGGCGGGCCTTCTCACCTCTGAGCAGGTGCCCGAGCGCATCCGTCTGACCTGCGGGGAGCGCAACAGCGAGCGCATCAACACCTTCCTGCAGGACCTGATCGCAAACTCCCGGGAGGGGGAACTGAAAATGTCCCCGGAGATCCGGGACACCTTCCTCTTCTTCCACAGCTTCATGTATTCCGACGTCTATACCAACCCCGTCGCCAAAAGCGAGGAGAGCAAGGTGGAGGGCATCCTCTCCCGGCTCTATGAATACTACATTGCCCACCCCGAGGCGCTGCCGGCCGACTACCTGCCCATTGTGGAGCGGGAGGGCCGGGGGAGAGCCGCCTGCGACTACATTTCCGGCATGACCGACGGCTATGCCATGGAGAAGTACGGCGAGCTGTTTATTCCCTTCGCGTGGAGCGTCAAGTGAGTTTTTAGTTTTCAGTTTTTAGTTTTTAGGAGTGTCTGACATTGGGCTATACGAGCTATAAGGATCTGATCGTTTGGAAGAAATCGATGGATCTGGTCGACGAAGTATATCGTCTTGTTAAACTGCTCCCGAAAGAAGAGCAATTCGCGCTGTCCGACCAGCTCCGCAGATCCGCGGTTTCTGTCCCATCCAATATTGCTGAGGGGCACGGAAGACATACTCGAAGAGAGTTTACCCAGTTTCTTTCCATTGCAAGAGGATCCGTATATGAGGTGGAAACGCAGATCCATATTGGAATTCGGCAGCATTTTTTCACACCAGACCAGGTCGCGTCAGCGTTGCTCCTGTGTGAGGAAATTGGACGGATCCTCACGAAAATGACCGCATCTTCGACTTCTGACTCTAAAAACTAAAATCTAAAAACCAGAAACTGAATCACCGGAGGTGATTCCCCATGGCATTTCCCGAAAAGTTCATAGACGAGCTGGTGGACCGCAACGACATCGTGGACGTGGTCTCCGGCTATGTGCGGCTGAGTAGGCGCAGCGGGGCCAACCAGTTCGGCCTCTGCCCCTTCCACAGCGAGAAGACTCCCTCCTTCGCCGTGAACCAGGAGAAGCAGATCTACCACTGCTTCGGCTGCGGCAAGGGCGGCAGCGTCATCAACTTCATCATGGAGATCGAGAACCTGGGCTATCGGGACGCGGTGGCCTTCCTGGCCCGGCGGGCGGGCATGGCCATGCCCCAGGAGCAGGAGGACGCCGAAAGCCGCAAGCGGGCCAGGATGCTGGCCCTGAACAAGGACGCCGCCCGCTTTTTCTACGAGCAGCTCTCCACCCCGGGGGGCAGCCGTGCCAGGGACTATATGGCCCGGCGCCGCATCTCCCCCGCCACCGCCAAAAACTTCGGTCTGGGCTTTGCCCCGGACAGCTGGGACAGCCTGGAAAAGGCCATGCGGCAGAAGGGCTATTCGGACTTTGAGCTGGCGGAGGCCGGCCTTGTCCGCCGGGGCAAGAACGGCGGCTTCTACGACACCTTCCGGGACCGGCTGATGTTCCCCGTCATCGACGTGCGGGGCAGCGTCATCGGCTTTTCCGGCCGCATCCTGGGGGACGGGGAGCCCAAGTACATGAACAGCCCCGAGACCCTGGTTTTCAACAAA
>ONCI01000076.1 GCA_900316255.1 uncultured Eubacteriales bacterium
CGGTGGGAATAGCCGGCCTGATCGTTCTGGATCTTGTCAAGCAGAGTGTCTACTGCCACGGAGGCCAGCATCTTCATCGGCTGCTCAATGGTGGTCAGCTCGATCCTGGGCAGGCTGCTGTCCCGGATGTTATCAAAGCCGAGGAGGGACAGATCCTGCGGGATGCGCAGGCCGATCTCCTCCGCCGCCTGCATGATGCCAAGAGCGTTGGTGTCTGTAGCGGCGAAGATGGCGGAGAAATGCCGCTCCCGGGAAAAAAGCTGCTTGGCCAGCTGGTAGCCGTATTTCACAGAGGAAAATGAAAAGGTGTTGTTGCAATAACGCGGGGTGAGGCCGAAATGCTCACAGGCGGCGGCATAGCCCTCTGCGCGCAGCTGGTGAGTCGTGCTGCCCCGGCGCCGCCCGAAATACAGAATATCGCGGTGGCCAAGCTTATACAGATATTCCACACCGATCTGGGCACCCCGGTAGTTATCTACAGATACATAGCTCTCCGGCACCTCACGCAGGTTCTCCCCGATGAACACGGTGGGGATGCGACTGAGATAGGGATGGAGCTTGTTGTAGCTCTCGATCCCGGAGGGGAGAAGGAGGATGCCGTCGACCTGGCGGCCCATCATCAGTTCGAAGAGCTCCCGCTCCTGCTCAGAATCCCGGGAAGAGTTGCAAAGGATAATGTTGTAGCCTCTGGCGCGGGCCTGCCGGTCGATATGATAAGCAAGCTCCGACATGAAGGGGTTATTCACACTGGTGAGGATCAGACCAAGGAGCTTGGTGGTCTTCATCACCATGGCCCGGGCCACGGTGTTGGCCGTGTAGTTCATATCTTTGCACAGCTGCAGGATCCGGCTTCGGGTTTCTTCGCTGATCTCGGGGCTGCCTGTCAGTGCGCGGGAGACGGTGGAGTAGGAGACGCCGGCGGCTTTGGCCACGTCCTTGATGGTGACGTTTTTCATACGCTCCTCCTTTGTAACGAAAATTTCCGTACAATTCACGAAAACATTGTAACTCACCCTCACAAAAAAAGCAAGCAAATTTTTGTGTAAAATAACGAAAGCGATGGATTTTTTAAAGTGAAATACAGTTAGTTCAACCTAAATAACCGGTTGAGATGCTCGGTAGAGGAAATGATTTACACAAATTCTGAAAATATCCGGGAATTACCTGAAAATAATCCGGAAATGCTCCGAAAAGTTTTAGAAAATGAGGAATATCGTTAAAACAATCAACTTTCATAGACAATAGATACTTGACGGGCGAAAGAAAAAGCGGTATCTTTTAGTTGAGAACGTTCGGAAACGTTTGAGATTGCCGGAAAGGAGCTATAGCATGATCAAGGCGGTACTGTTCGACCTGGGCGGCACACTGCACAAATCCTCCTCACCCCCTTTTCCGATTATGGGATCAAGCTGGAAGGCGGCGCTGAGCTTTTGGCTGGGCGTCTGGCCATTAACAGCGAGGTCTATAAGCATGAATCCGAAGTAACGCTGCGGGAACTTCCCTCGGCGCAAATCTGGAGCGACTATTACCTCCGGGAATACGGGCTTGAACGCGAACGGATCGAGCCCTTTGCCGAAGAACTCAGCTTCCTTTACGATTATGAGCGTCCCTGCGTGATGCGCCGCGAGCATCTGAAGGAGACGATGATGGAGCTGAAAGCCATGGGATTGCACCTGGGCGTTATCAGCAACATCATCTCACGCTCTGTCGTGCGGCACTTCCTGGCCGAGTACGGCATCGAGGCGCTGATGGATTGTGTCATTACCTCTGCCGAGACTGGGATCCGCAAGCCCTCGCCGGAAATCTTCCGCATTGCGGAAAAAGCCATGGGTCTGAAGCCGGAAGAGCTTTGCTATGTGGGCGACACCATTTCCCGGGATGTGATCGGCACACGCAATGCCGGCTGGGCCATGATGATCCAGATCCGAAACCCCAGTATCGCTCATCGGGACGCGGGGCTGGAGCATTCGGGCTACATGCCGGATGCCCTGATCGAGGACCTGGCAGAAATCCCGTCTGTATTGAAACGATAAGAATGTTTGACCATAAACGCAGAAAGGGAGGACGGAAAAATGCAGAACCTGGAAGCCATTTTCTTTGACGTTGGCGCGACGCTGCGCTATGTGGTGGAGGATAAGGAGTTTGCCGCCGCTGCAGAGAGAGAACTGATGGAGCTTGTCGGCTCCACGGAAGAGCATGACGCTTTTTTTGCCAAGCTCGAGAAGAATTGGAAGGCATATCGCAAATGGGCCAAGACGGAGCTTTTGGATGTCTCCGAAATGGAGCTCTGGCTGCAGTATCTGCTGCCGGACTACCCCGCTGAGCGTGTGGCACCCCACGCCGCCAGGCTGACCCGCCTTTGGCGTGACCATGACGGCCGCCGCGTTGTGCACGATGGCACCCTGGAGACCCTGCGGGAGCTGAAGCGCAGGGGCTACAAGCTCGGCATCATCGCAAACACCATCACCGAGACCGAGATCCCCGACTGGATGTGCCGCGACGGTGTGGCCGACTGCTTCCAGACCGTGATCCTCTCGTCCAAGGTGCGCCTGCGCAAGCCGGACCCGGCGATCTACCTGCTGGCTGCTCGCTGTATCGGCAGCGCCCCGGAAAACTGCGCCTATGTTGGGGATAACCCGGTTCGGGACGTGGAGGGAGCCAAGGCCGCAAACTTCGGCGCTATGGTGCTGTTTGAAGACGCCGGCACCGCCGACCGGGAAGGCAAGGCGCCCACAGTACTGCCGGACTACACCATCAAGTCCATTCCTGAGCTGCTGGATCTGTTCCCGCACAGAGCATGAGGAGACGACCGTGAAGAAGATCAAAGGTGTATTTTTTGACCTGGGCGGCACCCTCCGCATTGCGGAAAACGTGCCCGAGCACCAGGAAAAGGCCAAACGGCGCATGGCGGAATTGGCGGGCTACGAGGACGCAGACGCCTTCATCGACATGGTGGAGCAGCGCTATCTGCCCTATCGGGATTGGGCCCTGGGCGAGATGAAGGAGAGCAGCGATTTCGAGCTCTGGCACAAGTGGCTCCTGCCGGAGATGGACGAGGAGAAGGTGCGGGAGATCTGCCACGAGATCACCTTCCAGTACCGCCAGGTCAAGGGCCTGCGACATGTGGTGGAGGGCGGACGGGAAGTCATCGAGACCCTCCACGCCAGGGGCTACAAGCTTGGCATCATCTCCAACCTCATCGGCGAGTACGAGATTCCTGAGTGGCTGAAGGCCGACGGGCTGGACGAGTATTTCGACGCGGTGATCCTTTCTCCGGTGACGGGTCTGCGCAAGCCTGATCCGCGGATGTACCTGCTGGGCTGTGAGCAGCTCGGCCTGGAACCCGGCGAATGCGCCTCTGTGGCGGACAATCTGGATCGGGACATCACCGGCGCCATAGCGGCGGGCATCGGGGCCAACATCCTCTTCATCAGCCCGGAAAAGCTGAAGAAAAAGATCATCACCGACGCCAATCGTCCCGATTATATTGTACATCGCTTCCTGGATATTCTGGAGCTGCCGATTTTGCAGGGAGGTACCTGATGGAACAGAACATCAATACGATATTTGTGGATCTTGGGGACACCTTCCGGGTCATTCGTAAAGATCCGGCCTATGAGCTGGAGGCCAAGACTGTGATCACAAAGTGCCTGGGCACCGACGAGGACCCTACAGAGTTCTATCACCGGGTCATTGAGCCCCGCTATGACAAGTATCGGGAGTGGGCCTTGCATTTCTACTGCGAGGCGCCGGTGAAGGAGCTCTGGACACGCTGGCTGGCCTATGACTTCCCGCGGGAGCGGGTGGAGGCCGCGGCGGACGAGATGACCTATGCCTATCGCCGCACCAAGGGCGAGCGAGTGGTCACCGACGGCGGCATCGAAACCGTGAAGGAGCTATTCGCCCGCGGCTATACGCTTGCCATTGTCAGTGATCTGGTGGGCACGCATGAGGTCGATGAGTGGCTGGATCGTGACGGTTTGCGCCCCTATTTCAAGAGTGTGCAGCAGTCCTCTGTGTGTCTGATCCGAAAGCCTCACCCTGCTATCTATTACTACGCTTTGGAGGAATGCGGCTCAGACCCCAAGCGCACCTGTTACGTGGGGGACAATCTGAACCGGGATATTGTCGGTGCCAAGGCCGCAGGCCTGGGCATGACGGTGGCGGTGCAGTACCCCGGCAAGAAACCGCAGACCGTCACCGACGAGAACCGGCCGGACCGGTTTATTACGCATTTTTCACAGCTGCTGGAAATTTTCCCGCCGCTGCGTTGAAGGAGGAAGACAGTATGTTTGACAAAAGCTTTCACGGAGGCGAGGCACTGGCCAGGGCGGTGGAGAAAGCCTATACCCAGGGGCAGACCGATTACTCCCTGGAGCCTATGGTCCTCGTGGATGAGAAGGGTGAGCCTGTGGGCAAGATCAAAAACGGCGACCACGTGGTGTTCTGCTGCCGCCGGGGAGAGCGGGAGATCGAGCTGACCGAGGCCTTTACCGAAGCGGATTTTCCCCATTTTGAGCGTGAGTATCTGGATAAGCTGGATTTCGCGATCATGACTATGTATCACGAAAAGTTCAAGAGTCTTCCCATCGCCTTTGCTCCTGAGCGGGTAGAGAAACCGTTGGCTCAGGTCCTCAGTGAGGCGGGGCTGCGGCAGTTCCACTGCTCGGAATCGGAGAAGTTTGCCCACGTGACCTTCTTTTTCAACGGCGGCTATAACCAGCCCTTCCCGGGAGAGACGGATCTGTGCATTCCCTCACCCAAGGGGATTCCCTTCGACCAGAAGCCGGAGTTGAGTCTGCCCACCGTAGCCGAAAAAGTGGAGCAGGCCGTGGACGAAGGCTATGACTTTATCGTCACGAACTTTGCCAACGGCGACGTCATTGGCCATACCGCCAATAAGGACGCCAAGCTGGAAGCCGCTGCGGCCATCAGCCGCTATGTAAGTCAGGTTGCCCACTATGCCAGGGACAAGGGCTATGTGGTGGCAGTCACCGCCGACCACGGCAATATTGAGGCACTCTACACCAAGGAGGGCAAGCCCCATGTGGCCCACACCACCAACCTGGTGCCCTTCCTGATCCTGGATCCCAAGGGCAGGGAAGTACAGCTGCGGGATGGCCGCCTGGGGGATGTGGCCCCCACCATCCTCTCGGTGCTGGGGCTGGAGCAGCCGGCGGAGATGACGGGACGGAGCCTCATGGAGACGCCGGACTTCAAAAACGACAGGATGATGCTCATCATCCTGGATGGCTGGGGCTTCGGAACCGGGGACGAGGGCGACGCCATTTATTTGGCTCATACCCCCGAGTGGGATGAGATGCTGGCTAAATACCCCCGCAGCAAGCTGCGCGCTTCCGGCGAGGACGTAGGCCTGAAAGCGGGCAAGGCCGGCAACTCCGAGGCCGGACACAACAACCTTGGTGCCGGCCGGATCGTAGCACAGGATGACGTGCGCATGGATCAGGCCATTCAGGACGGCTCTTTCAAACGCAACCCCGTCTTCCTTCATGCCATAGACGCAGCCAGGGAAGAGGGGACCGCTCTGCACCTGCTGGCCTACTTGACGGAGAAATCCAGCCATGGCTGCATCGACTACCCCCTGATGCTGACGGAGATGGCCGAGGGGGTGGAGCAGGTCTATCTGCACATCATCTTCGACGGGCGCAGCACCGAGCCGGGATCAGCCCCGGCCATGCTCCGGACACTTGACAAGAAGCTGGCCAAAATCGGCAGAGGCGTGATCGTGGACGGCGTTGGACGGGGGGTTGCCTTGGACCGGGACAAGAACTATGCCAAGGTCAGGCGGGCCTATGATGCCATGACCATTGGCACAGGGACCGAATACCGGGCCTGACACTTCGGCGCAAAGCCGCCGCCCGCTCCGACAGGAGCGGGCAGGAAGCGTTTTTGAGGGGATACAATATGAAACCATATGATTTGATGATCCTGGGCCCTGCCACGAGAGACGTGAACATCGACTATACCGGCGCAGAGGATCGGAGTGCCGGGGGCGCCGTGACCTTCTGCACGCCGGCAGCACGGGCCATGGGAGCCAGCGTCTTCGCGGCGGTGAAGATCGCCCCGGAGGACCGGGACATTCTGGACGTATTCCAGATGCCTGAGGAGGACAAAGCCCTTCTTCCGTCGGCAAAGACAACGCTAATGCGCAATGAGTATTTCACACCGGACCGGGAGCGCCGCAGATCCGGCTGCGCCGCCCAGTCTGACCCCATTTTGCCGGCAGAGCTGCCGGCGATATCCTGGAAGCTCTGCCATCTGGCGGGACTGCTGTACGGCGATTTCCCTGAGGAGCTGTTGGAGGAGCTGCACAGGCGAGGGCTGCTTTCAGCGGATGCCCAGGGCTTTTTGCGGCACAACGAGGGCGGCCCCATGGCGCTGCATGATTGGCAGGAGAAGCTGCACTTCCTGCCCTGGATGAACTTTTTCAAAACAGACGCCGCCGAGGCGGAGATGCTCACGGGCCTGTGTGACCGGGAAGCCGCTGCCAGACAGCTGGTGGCCTGGGGCGCCGGAGAGGTCATGGTCTCCCACAATGCGGAAATGCTGGTATGCAACGGGGAGCGGGTGTTCCGCTGTCCGGTGAAGGCGCGCAATCTCTCCGGGCGAACTGGCCGGGGGGATACTACCTTCGGTGCGTATTTGGCCATGCGGATGACTGGGCACGATATGGAGGAGGCGCTGCTCTACGCAACAGCCTGTGTCTCCCTGAAAATGGAGACTCCCGGTGTGTTTCGGGGCAGCCTTGCCGATGTGAAGGCATATATCCGGGAATTCTATTGAGAGAAAGGAAGAAGCGGAATGGAACAATATTTCTTGCTTGGTTTTTTGGGCTCTGCTCTGGCTTTGGGCTTTGCTGCTCTGCAGAGACGGAGGGTGCTTTCGGTCTCCGAAGGCAATGAGCGCATGCAGAAGATCGCAGCGGCCATCCGGGCTGGCGCGAATGCCTATCTGAAGCATCAGTATACCACGGTGTTTAAGGTTTTTGCCATCGTATTCCTGCTGCTTCTGGTGCTGGCCTTCGCCTCCGGCGGGCAAATGCTCTCCCGGGTGACGCCCTTCGCGTTCCTCACCGGCGGGATCTTTTCCATGCTGGCGGGCTTTATCGGCATGCGTATCGCAACCTCTGCGAACGCACGCACCGCCAACGCAGCCAGGGAAAGCCTGAACAAGGGGCTGAAGGTAGCCTTCTCCTCCGGCAGCGTGATGGGCTTTTCCGTGGTTGGCCTGGGCATGCTGGATGTGACCCTGTGGTTTTTCCTGCTGCGTTACGGCCTGGGCTATGCCGAGCCGGCGAAAATCGGCTCTGTCATGGTCATGAACGGCATGGGCGCCAGCTTCATGGCGCTGTTTGCCCGCGTGGGCGGCGGCATCTATACCAAGGCTGCCGACGTTGGCGCTGACCTGGTGGGCAAGGTGGAGGCGGGGATTCCCGAGGATGACCCGCGCAACCCCGCCACCATTGCAGACAATGTTGGCGACAATGTGGGCGACGTGGCCGGTATGGGCGCGGACCTCTACGAGAGCTATGTGGGCTCGATCCTGGCTACCTTTGCCCTGGGCGGAATCGCTGGCTATGGCTTTCGGGGAATGCTGCTGCCGCTGCTGCTTGCGGTATGCGGCATACTGTGCTCGATCCTGGGGTCCTTTCTGATCAGAACCAAGGAAAATGCCAGCCAGGAGGCGCTTTTGCGCAGCCTGCGCACCGGCACCTATTCCGCGGCCATCCTGGCGGCGGTGCTGGCAGCTCCGCTGACCAAGCTCCTGATCGGCAGCTGGGGCGTGTACATTGCCATCCTCAGCGGCCTGGTGGGGGGCTGCGTGATCGGCTATTTTACCGAGTACTACACCTCGGATACCTACAGGCCCACCCGGGAGCTGGCCCAGGAGAGCGAGACCGGCAGCGCTACCATCATCATCGGGGGCCTGTCCCTGGGCATGCGCTCCACCATGGTGTCGATCCTGGTGGTGGCGGCGGCGGTGCTGCTGAGCTTTTTTGCGGCCGGCGGGGCAAAATCCTTTGACCAGGGGCTCTATGGCATCGGCATCGCAGGCGTGGGCATGCTCTCTACCCTGGGCATTACGCTGGCAACCGACGCCTATGGCCCTGTTGCCGACAACGCCGGAGGCATCGCCCAGATGGCGGAGCTTCCTGAAGAAGTGCGGGAGCGCACCGACGCGCTGGACTCCCTGGGGAACACCACTGCCGCCACCGGCAAGGGCTTTGCCATCGGCTCCGCCTCTCTTACCGCGCTGGCGCTGCTGGTGAGCTATGTGGACATAGTACAGGCCAAAACCGAGGAGGTGCTGGACCTGTCCCTTACCAATCCCCTGATGCTGGTGGGGCTGTTTATTGGTACGCTGCTGGCCTTCCTCTTCTCCTCCCTCACCATGGACGGCGTGGAACGGGCGGCCCAGTCCATTGTTCTGGAGGTCCGCCGCCAATTCAAGGAGATCCAGGGAATCATGGACTATCAGGCGGATCCGGAATACGCCAAGTGTGTTGCGCTGTGCACCAAGGGGGCACTGCATGAGATGATCGCTCCCGCTCTGGTGGCAGTGATCGTGCCCATCGTGACAGGCCTGCTGCTGGGCCCGGTCGGCGTGGTGGGGATGCTGGGCGGCGTCTCCGTATCCGGCTTTGCCATGGCGGTGTTTATGTCCAACGCCGGCGGCGCCTGGGATAACGCCAAAAAGTATATCGAAGCGGGGCACCACGGAGGCAAGGGCAGCGAGCAGCACAGGGCTGCTGTTGTGGGCGACACGGTGGGCGACCCGCTGAAGGACACCGCTGGCCCAAGCCTGAACATTCTGATCAAGCTCTGCTCCACGGTCTCAATCGTGTTTTCCGGCCTGATCCTGGCTTTCAACCTGGTAGGTTTGCTCTGATGCTGGAAACGCTGACTATGGATCGAGAGAAGGGAATACGCTTTGATCGAAAATCCCCCAGGGGACGAGCGAAAGCTCATTCCCTGGGGGATCTCATTTCATACTGAACGCTTTTGGTGTAAAGCTGGTGTAGTATCGGGCAGCCCTAAGCCGAAAAGCGTTGATTTCTCAAGGCTTCTTCGCCTCGATCAATACATGCCGCCCATGTCGGGAGCGGCGGGGGCGGGAGCGGCCTTCTCGGGGATGTCGGCCACCAGGCTCTCGGTGGTGAGGACCATGGAGGCGACGGAGGAGGCGTTCTCCAGAGCGCTGCGGCAGACCTTGGTCGGGTCGACGATGCCCAGGGAGAGCATGTCGCCGTAGCTGTCGTTGGCGGCGTCGTAGCCGAAGTTCACGCTGTCCGCGTCGGAGACCTTGTTGAGGATCACGGCGCCTTCCACACCGGCGTTGGCCGCGATCTGCATGATGGGGGCCTTCAGAGCCTTGGCGACGATGGCGGCGCCGGTCTTCTCGTCACCTTCCAGGGTGGCGGTGAGCTTCTCGGCAGCCTTGGAGGCCAGCACGTAGGCGCTGCCGCCGCCGGGAACGATGCCCTCGGCCACAGCGGCGCGGGTGGCGTTCAGGGCATCCTCGATGCGCAGCTTCTTTTCCTTCATCTCGGTCTCGGTGGCGGCGCCGACCTTGATGACGGCAACACCGCCGGAGAGCTTGGCCAGGCGCTCCTGCAGCTTCTCCTTGTCATACTCGGAGGTAGTGGTCTCGATCTGACGGGCGATCTGGGAACGGCGGGCGGCGATGGCGGCGGGGTCACCGGCGCCGTCGACAATGACGGTGTTCTCCTTGGTGACCTTGACCTGGTGAGCCTGACCCAGAACGTTCAGGCCGGCTTCCTTCAGCTCCATGCCCAGCTCGCTGGACACCACGGTGGCGCCGGTGAGAACGGCGATATCCTGCAGCATCTCCTTGCGGCGGTCGCCAAAGCCGGGGGCCTTGACGCAGATGCAGGTGAAGGTGCCGCGGAGCTTATTCAGCACGATGGTGGCAAGGGCTTCGCCTTCCACGTCCTCGGCGATGATGAGGAGCTTGCGGCCCTGCTGCACGATCTGCTCCAGCAGAGGCAGCACTTCCTGGATGTTGGAGATCTTCTTGTCGGTAAGGAGGATGACGGCGTCGTCAATGACGGCCTCCATCTTGTCGGGATCGGTGACCATGTAGGGGGAGAGGTAGCCGCGGTCAAACTGCATGCCTTCCACCACGTCGCTGTAGGTCTCGGCGGTCTTGCTCTCTTCGATGGTGATCACGCCGTTCTGGCTGACCTTTTCCATGGCCTCGGCGATCAGAGCGCCGATGTGCTCGTCACCGGAGGAGATGGTGCCCACGCGGGCGATATCCTGGGTGCCGGAGACGGGCTGGGAAACGGCCTTGATGGCCTCCACGGCGTCTGCGGTGGCCTTCTGCATGCCCTTCTTCATGGTCATGGGGTTGGCGCCGGCGGCCAGGTTCTTCAGACCCTCGTTGATCATGGCCTGGGCCAGGACCGTGGCGGTGGTGGTGCCATCGCCGGCCACATCGTTGGTCTTGGTGGAAACTTCCTTGATCAGCTGCGCGCCCATATTCTCAAAAGCGTTCTCCAGCTCGATCTCCTTGGCGATGGTGACGCCGTCGTTGGTGATCAGGGGAGTGCCGAACTTCTTGTCCAGAACCACGTTCCGGCCCTTGGGGCCGAGGGTGATCTTCACGGTCGGGCCTCTTCGCCATAAATGATCTGCTTTGCCATAATTCAATAGCCTCCTTACGAATTCAATACACTTCAATTTCGCTCACCGTGAATGCTTTGTTGATCGTTTTTGTCGGGGCTTTGCCTCGGCAAAAACACCATAAGGCGAGCTAAGCGAGCCCTCGCGCCGACTAAGCGAGGCGTTTCCCGCAAGCCGAGCGCGATAAGCGCGAGCTTTTCATCGCGAAACAGGTTTCGCGATGAGTCTTTATTCGATAACGGCAAGAATGTCAGACTGGCGCACGATGGTGTATTCCACGTCGTCCAGCTTGACCTTGCTGCCGCTGTACTTGCCGACCAGGACCTGCTGCCCGGCCTTTACGATCATCTCGACCTGGTTGCCGTCCACCAGTCCGCCGGGGCCGACTTCGATGACGTCATAGATCTCGGGCTTCTCCTGAGCGGAAGAGGCCAGGAACAGGCCGGAAGCGGTGCGCTCTTCAGCGGCACGCTGCTTCAGCACAACACGGTCAGCCAAGGGTTTGAGTTTCATTGCTTCTATACCTCCATCAAATGTATTAACAAAATTCAGCATCGTTAGCACTCAAAACATCTGAGTGCTAACGATGCTTACTATACCACATTTTTCTGTTTTTGCAAGCCCCCGGGAAAAAGAAGTTTTAAACTTTTTGTGACAAGGGCAGGAGGGGGTGAAGAGTGAAAAGAGAAGAGTGAAGAGTGAAGAGTGAAAAGAGAGAAGAGGCGGGAAAAGGGAAGGGGCGCGAAAGAAGGAGAATGGCTATCAGGCTTCAAAGAAGCGCATGCCCTCTGGCACGATGAGGTTCAGGGCGCCGGGAACCATGCGGATATGGAATTCCTTTGCCCGCAGGGCTTCGCCGTCCAGCTGGGCCACGTCCTCCTTCTCACAGCGGATCACCAGCTCGCCGGAGGTGCGGACATGGGTGATGAGGGAAGGCATCTGGTCCGCGTCACCCTTGGCGTATTTGCCGATGAGAGCGGCAAACTGCAGCAGATTCACCTTTTTGGCGATGAACACATCCAGGATCCCGTCGTCGGGCCGGGAGTCCCTGCTGGGGTTGAAGCCGCCGCCGTAGAAGCGGCCGTTGCAGGCGCAGACCAGGGTGTGCTTGCCGGAGACGCTGACGTCCTCGCAGCGGATCTCCATGGGAGTGGCGATGCCCTTGAACATGTTCACCGCCGCGGAGACCACATAGCCGGTGGCGCCGCCGATGAGGGGTATGCGGCTGTATTTATGTACGTCCGTTCCGATGCGGGCGTCCACGCCCACGGAGCAGATGTTGGCGCAGCAGCGGCCGTTGCAGTCGATCAGGTCGATGGAGCGTTCCGTGCCGTTCAGCAGGGCATCCAGATCCCGGAACAGGTCCCTTTCCTCCCCAAACATGCGGCAGAAGTCGTTGCCGGTGCCGGTGGGGAAGGGGCAGACCGCCACGTTGGGCTTGCCAGCCGCGCCGCAGACGCACTCGTTGAAGGTGCCGTCGCCGCCGCAGGCGTAGACGCGCAGATGCTCCGCCTTTTTGGCCTCCGTCTCGATCTTGTGAGCGGCGTCCATGGGGGCTTTGGTCACATAGATCTCGAAACAGTCCTCCCGGGAGGCGAAGGCGGCGCTCACTCTGGCGCGGACCTCTTCGGTCTTGTCTTTGCCGCCGGCGGTGGGATTCACGATGAAAAGATGCTTCATATCACGAAACCTTCATTTTTATTTGTAGAACATGAAAAGATCGCACTTGATCATGCCGTTGTAGAGCTTGCGCTTCTTGTCCGCTTCGGCTCCGAAGCAGCGCTCGAACTCCGTGTGGGAGGAGAGCAGATAGAGCTGCCAGTTGGAAAGCCCCCGGAAGGCGGCGCCGAAGGCCCGGTAGAGCTCCTCCGCCTCTTCCTTCTCCCCGATGCGCTCGCCGTAGGGGGGATTGGTGACGATGACGCCCCGTTCCGTCTCCCGGGCAAAGTGCCGGGCGTCGGCGGTCTCAAAGCGGATCAGATCGGCAACGCCTGCCCGCTCGGCATTGGCTTTTGCCATGGCCACAGCCTTGGGGTCCAGGTCCGAGGCGAAGATCCGATAGTCTCCGTGATACTCGAGAGAGCGGGCCAGATCCTTCTCCTCCTGCCAGAGCCCGCCGTCCAGCGTGCGCCAGTCCATGGCGGCGAAGTGACGGTTCAGGCCGGGGGCGACGTTCCGGGCGATCAGCGCAGCCTCGATGGGGATGGTGCCGCTGCCGCAGAAGGGGTCGCAGAAATCGTCCCGGCCCCGGTAGCGGGACAGGTTCACCATGGCGGCGGCCAGGGTCTCCCGCAGGGGAGCGGCGTTGTGGGCGGGGCGGTAGCCCCGCTTGTGCAGGCCCTCGCCGCTGGTGTCCAGGCACAGGGATACCCGGTCCTTCATGATGGAAAAGCGGATCTGCACGGTCTCGGCGCTTTCGTCGAACCAGGCAATGTGGTAGCGGCTCTTGAGCCGTTCCACCACGGCCTTTTTGATGATCTTCTGGCAGTCCGGCACCGAGAAGAGAGCAGAGTTCAGACTGTGCCCCGCGACGGGGAAGGCGGCGTCCTTGCCGATCCAGCGCTCCCAGGGCAGGGCCTTGGTCTGCTCAAAGAGGGCGTCGAAGCTTTTGGCCTCAAAGCTTCCCACTTCCAGCAGCACCCGCTCGCCGGTGCGCAGGCGCAGATTGGCGCGGACCAGAGCGGACAGATCCCCGGCGAAGGAGACTCTTCCGTTCTCCGCGGCGACCGCTTCCAGCTGCATGCGGCGCAGCTCATCCGCCGCCAGACCCTCCAGTCCGAACAGGCACGGGACGATAAAACGATGGTTCATAACGACCTCGATTCTCTCTGTTTTTTCCTATACGCATCATATTTACTATACATCAAAAAAAGATGGCTGTAAACTTAAATTTAGTGGAACAGTACAAGTTCCGACCCCAATATTTAGAAGAGCGATGCAAAAAAAGACGAAAAAAGCTATTGAATTTTAATGCATTTCGCAGTATAGTAGGCTATGGTCATAATTTGTTCATTTTCTGGAGGATTCTGGCATGGCGATAGAGCGTTCCTTGTTCCTGGAGATCGTGAAGGACGCCTACAGCGCCTATTATTCCATCGTGGACGATGCGCAGGCGCCGGACCTGCCCCTGGCTTTTCGGGCAGATTACAAGTCCAGAGATGAGCAGTACTTCTTCGTCAAGTCCGCCAATATCTGGGGCAATGAGAAAAACGAGTATGCCTATGTTTTCTCCGCTCCGGAGATCGACCCGGCCACGGCGCAGAAGTGCCTGGACTGGGCCCTGCAGGATATGCTCCCCCGGGTGAAGCCCCACAAGGAGCACCAGTACACCAACTGCAAGGCGGTCTTCATCTCGGATACCCTCTCCGATGAGACGGCACAGACCGTGAAGAAGAGCAAATTCTCCAAAAGTTACGGCTTCCTCTCCACCCAGGGCTACACGGAGCTGATCGCGGCTGCCGTGGACCTGAGCACGGAGACGGTCGTGACCAACCGGGTCGGACACGGCCTGGAAGATTTCTTTCGGAAACTCTTTGCCCTGCGTCATGAGGAAGCGTAAGGCAAGTGGTTCAATAACTTTTTCATCTAAGGAGTGAAAAGTATGAGCGCATTACTGATCCTGTTGGTCGCGGTCGTACTGCTGGCTCTGGGCTACGTGTTCTATGGTAGCTGGCTCGCCAAGCAGTGGGGTGTGGACCCCAATCGCGAGACCCCGGCTCACACCAGCTACGACGGCAAGGACTTCGTTCCTGCTAACCCCGCCGTGCTGATGGGCCACCACTTCTCTTCCATCGCCGGTGCCGGCCCCATCAACGGACCTATCCAGGCTGCTGTCTTTGGCTGGGTTCCCGTTTTCCTGTGGTGCGTGCTCGGCGGCATCTTCTTCGGCGCTATGCACGACTTCGGCGCCCTGTTCGCCTCCATCCGTCATAACGGCGGCTCCATCGGCCAGGTCATGAAGGACTCCATGGGTGTCAAGGCCCAGCGTCTGTTCATCGTCTTCGCCCTCGCCGTTCTGATCCTGGTCATCGCCTCCTTCACCGCGGTCGTGGCCGGCACCTTCGCTTCCGTCGATCCTGCCGCCGCTACCTATGCGGCCAACGGCTCCACGGCTATGACCTCCATCCTCTTCATCGTCATCGCCGCTATCTTCGGCTTCTTTGTGTACCGCAAGAACGCCAAGATCGGCCCCGCCACCGTCATCGGCATCATCGGCATCATCGCCATCGTTTTCATCGGCCAGGAAGTCGGCCTGCACTTCAGCCGCACCTTCTGGGTGCTCTTCATTGCCGTGTATGTCACCGTGGCCTCCCTGCTGCCCGTGTGGATCCTGCTGCAGCCCCGTGACTACCTGAGCTCCTTCCTGCTCTACGGTATGATGATCCTGGCTGTTGTCGCCATCATCGGCGCCACCTTCACCGGTGCTGCCACCGTCGAGGCTCCCGCCTTCTACGGCTGGAAGAACCCCGCCGGCCAGCCCCTGTTCCCGTTCCTGTTCATCACGGTCGCCTGCGGCGCCTGCTCCGGCTTCCACTCTCTGATCAGCTCCGGTACTTCCTCCAAGCAGATCAACAATGAGAAGGACGCTCAGATCATCGGCTACGGCTCCATGATCGTCGAGTCCGCCCTGGGTGTCATCTCCCTGATCGCTATCGGCGTGGTGTGGTCCCAGACCAGCGCTGTTGCCGGCGACGGTGCCAAGTACTTGATGTCCGCTCCTCCGACGATCTTTGCCGGTGGTATTGCCACCATGTTCGCTTCCTTCGCCGGTGAGAAGAGCTACGGTGTGATCTACAACCTGTTCACCCTGGCTGTCTCCGTCTTCGCTCTGACCTCTCTGGACTCCGCCACTCGTCTGTGCCGTTACCTGTTCGCCGAGCTGCTGACTCCCGAAGGAAAGACCCACGAGGATCTGACCGGCGCTGCCAAGTTCTTCTCCACCCCCATCGTCTCCACCCTGATCATGGTCATCATCGGCTGCGGCATGGGCTTCATGGGCCTGTCCCAGATCTGGAGCGTGTTCGGCGCTGCCAACCAGCTGCTGGCCTCCATCGCCATGCTGACCGCTCTGTGCTTCACCATCGTCAAGGGCTTCGGCGCGATCGCTGCCGGCGCTGCTTGGGGTACCTACTTCCAGGTTATCTGGTCCATCGCTCTGGTGGTTCTGGCTGTCATCCTGGCTGTCATGTCCCTCAAGACTCTGGCTGCTCAGGCCAAGGCCAAGAAGGCGTAAGCTTTACAGAAACAAACAAAACATATTCCTCAACAAGAAGGGCTGCCTCACGGCAGCTCTTTTTGTATGGCATTTTGCGATCCCTCCCGTAGGGCCGACCATTGGTCGGCCGCAACCTCGTGCAGATGTCATACAACGGACGAGCAATGCTCGTCCCTGGGTTCTTCACCCGCTGGGGGAAGAACCTGATGGCATAAATCTCTCGTAAACTCTTGTGAGGAGAATCATCTTTTGCTATACTGTCCCTGAGGTGATGCTTCATGGATTTCATGCAAGAATATCGCAGCAAGCTCTGCTCCGCCGACGAGGCGGTGCGCCTGGTCAAAAACGGCGACTGGGTGGATTACGGCTCCAACAACGGTTATCCCTCGACCCTGGACGCGGCCCTGGCCAGACGGCGGGACGAACTGCACAATGTAAAGGTCCGCGGCAATCTGCTTCGGGGACCTCTGGCCGTCGTGGAGTGCGACCCCTCCATGGAACACTTTGTTTACGACTCCTGGCACTGCTCCGGCTATGAGCGCAAGCTCTGTGACGCGGGGCGGGCCTTCTTTACCCCCATGCTTTTCCGGGATCTGGACCGCTATTATCGGCAGTTTCTCACGGTAGACGTGGCCATGCTCTCCGTCTCTCCCATGGACGATCAGGGCTATTTCAACCTCTCCGGCGCCCTGGGCGCGGAGCGGGGGATCGCCGACACCGCAAAGAAGATCATCGTGGAGGTCAACGAGAACCTGCCCTATGTGTGCGGCGATCCCGCCGGGACCTCCATCCCCCTGAGCCGGGTGGACGCCATCGTGGAGGCGGGGAAGATCCCACTCTGGGAGATGAAGTCTCCCGAGCCCTCTGACATCGACCGGCAGATCGCTGCCCATGTGATGCCCCAGATCCCGGACGGCGCCGTGATCCAGCTGGGCATCGGCGGCATGCCCAACGCCCTGGGCGAGCTGCTGGCCGAGTCCGATCTGAAGGACCTGGGCATGCATACCGAGCTCTGCTCCGACGGCTATCTGGCCCTCTTCAAGGCGGGTAAGCTCACCAATGCCAAAAAGACCCTGCATCCCGGCAAGGGCGTGCTGGGCCTTGCCATCGGCTCCCGGGAGCTTTTCGACTGGATCCATGAGAATGAGAATATCCTGGGCGCGCCGCTCAGCTATGTGAACGATCCGAGAGTGATTGCCCGGAACGACAAGATGATCTCCATCAACGGCTGCCTGAATGTGGACATCTACGGCCAGGTGGCCTCAGAGAGCGCCGGCACCCGGCAGATCAGCGGCACCGGCGGCCAGCTGGACTTTGTCACCGGCGCCGCCATGTCCAGGGGCGGACGGAGTTTCCTGTGTCTGCCCTCCACCTTCGTGGACAAGAAGGGCCAGCTCCACTCCCGCATCCTGCCCCAGATGGGCGGAGACATCATCACCACGCCCCGGAGCCAGGCGGCCACCATCGTCACCGAGTACGGCGCGGCGGACCTCACCGGTCGCAGCACCTGGGAGCGGGCGGCGCGGCTCATCGACATCGCCCACCCGGACTTCCGGGAGGAGCTGATCCGCAAGGCCGAGGAGCAGCGCATCTGGCTGCCGTCGAATAAAAGATAATGTAGGGGAGGGGCTTGCCCCTCCCGTTCACGAGGATCAGATATGTACATCGACAACACATTATACCGCGGGCGTCCTTCCGGGGAGCGTATCCCCAAGGAAACGCGCTGCTATGACTTTCTGGACAGCCTGGGCATCGAATACTTCCGCATGGACCACGAGCACGCCGACACCATTGCCGACTGCGAGCTGGTGGAGGGCATGCTTGGCTGCAAAATCTGCAAAAACCTCTTTCTCACGAACCGCCAGCAGACGGACTTCTACCTGCTCATCATGCCGGGGGAGAAGCCCTTCAAGACCAAGCTCCTCTCCAAGCAGATCGGCTCTGCCCGGCTGAGCTTTGCAGGCCCCGAGCACATGGAGCGGTATCTTGATATCACTCCGGGCTCCGTCAGCGTCCTGGGCCTGATGAACGACAAGGAAAAGCAGGTCCGGCTCCTGGTGGACCGGGACCTGCTGCGGGAGGAAAACTTCGGCTGCCACCCCTGCATCAACACCTCCAGCCTGCGCTTTGCGACCAGAGATCTCTTCGAGAAGATCCTGCCCGCATTGGAGCATGAGCCCAGCTTCGTGGAGCTCCCCTGGGTAGTGGAGGAGTGAAAAGTGAAGAGTGAAGAGTGAAGAGATCTTTCGACTCGCTTCGCTCGCTCAAGATGACAGAGTAGGGGCCGACACCCTCGGCGGCCCGAGAAAAGAGAAGCATCTTTTTCACACTTCCTTTGAAACTTTTTGACCATCTTATCCGTTATACAGACGGAGAAAGGGGGAGAGACGCTTGAAATTGGCGGGGAAAATTCTTTTGACTTTGCTCCTGGTTCTGCTGATCGGCGCCCTGCTGCTGCCTGTGCTGGGCTATGGACTGGTCTTTGTCGGATTGACTAACGCAGTAAACCTGAGTTATACGGACAGTGGTCAAGAAGACTGCTATCTGCCTGGTTTACGATCCGGACAGCGGGGTGACGGAATTCACGATCACGGAGTCCTACGGAGATTACCCGGTGGTGGAACTGGGCGGCTACTTTGGTAGAGGTGCGCCTTGCCCGTTTGACATCCGCTTTGATAACATTGAGACATCTGCGAACGTACTTCCATCGGAGAGATCCTTCCTTTGGTATACAGAGAGAAGAAATATGGAGATCGAGTATGTTGATCTGAGACTGCAGATCGGACCCGGTATCCGAACAGTCTTTGCCCAACAGGGAGGCCTGGAAGCGGGGACAAAGCTGTACGTTCCCAGAGTGTACATTACCTGCGATCCGGATAACCGCTGGTTCTATTCCGAAAACGGCAGACTGTATGACAAAAAGGGAAAGCTGGTCGATGGCTTCTTCTGGTGGGATGAGGAATATGGAGGGTGAATGATTCCTCACCCGTAGGGACGAGCATCGCTCGTCCGCGTGTTTTCGCTGACGCCCATTCAAGGCGGACGGCCGATGGCCGTCCCTACGATTGTTTCATCGTTCTGAAACCTTTTGGCCTTCTCATCCGTCATATAGACGGGGAAAGGGGGAGAAACGCATGAAAGTGGCGGGAAAAATCCTGCTGACGCTGTTCCTGGTCCTGCTGATCGGTGCGCTGCTGCTGCCTGTGCTGGGCTATGGACTGGTCTTTGTCGGATTGACTAACGCAGTAAACCTGAGTTATACGGACAGTGGTCAAGAAGACTGCTATCTGCGGCCTGATTTACGATCCGGACAGCGGGGTGACGGAGTTCACGATCCCGGATTCCTACGGGGAGTATCCGGTGGTGGCTCTGGGCGGTTACGTGGGAAGAGGCGCGCCATGCCCGTTTGATATCCGAGTGAAGGGAATCCAATCTTCGCTGGGGGTATCTCCGTCCGGCGGGACCTTTGGTAAGGTCGACGGGAAAAAGGTGGACGTCATCTATCACGATGTTACGCTGAACCTGGGCGCCAATATCAAGGAGATCTTTGCCAATCAGAGCGGCCATTATGTGGAAACGGGGGGAGACAGGGGAGAAGTCCATGTGGTTCGGGTCTTCTTCAACTGCGATCCGTCCAACCGGCAGTTCTACTCCGAAAACGGAAGACTGTACGACAAAAAAGGAAATCTGGTCGAGGGCTTCTTCTGGTGGGACGAGGAATTTGGCGGGTGAAAGAGATCTTTTCGCATTTCTGATGCTTGGACAGGCTATCTGTTCGAGGAGGATACTCTTGAAGGGGGAGGATTATGGCGGTCAAGGTTTTGAAGGCGTTCGGGATCGCGGCCTGCACTGTGATTGCGCTGGCGGCTGTGCTCTGGCTTCTCCTTTTTGTTTCTCTGTTTTATGAGTCCCGCACTACGAACTTCGTCTCCACGCCCGATGAAAAAGGCTTTACCTATCTCTGCCGGGAAGGATTTCGGAAGAG
>ONCI01000085.1 GCA_900316255.1 uncultured Eubacteriales bacterium
ACCTTCCTGGGCTGGTATACCGAGGCGGCGGGAACAAACCGCTTCGACTTTGCCGCAACGAAGATCACCGGCCCCATCACCCTCTATGCCAAGTGGATGAATAAGATCACCGCCATCGAGATCTCCGATTTCGTCTTCCCCGAGGCCGGTATGCGCTCGGTGCCTTCCGCCCGGATCACCACCGGCAACCGCGCCTACGTCTGCACGGGGATCGAGTGGCGGTGGCCGGCGAGCAATTCCTCCTACGGCTACGCGGTAAGTTATACTCCCATGACCTTCGAGCCCTCCACGGAGTATACGGCGGTGATCACCCTGGAGACCGTGCGGGACTACCGCTTTGATACAGGCGAGGCTCCAGAGCGCGTCACCATCAACGGAGAAACGGTCAACGTGGACCTCACCCGGTCCGGCTATGTGTCCGATACCAAGTATCAGCTGTATACGGTTCCTGTCCTCACCGAGGATCTGATCCCCATCGACGCAGCCCACTTCCCGGACGACGCCTTCCGCGCCGTTTTGAGAGGGACGCGCTATGACCTGAACCAGGACGGGTACTTCAGCCGGAGCGAAATCGGCGTTATCACCGAGCTGAACCTCTCCCAGAAGAACATCGCTTCCCTGGAGGGCATCGGCTGCCTGTCCGAACTGAAAACACTGAACGCCGTCGATAACGCCCTGACGACGCTGGACCTGAGCGACAACTGGATGCTGGAGACGGTCTACTGCAGCCTCAACGCGAACCTGACAGAGCTTCTCCTGCCCAAGAGCGCCTGGCTCAAGTGGCTGCAGTGTTACGGCTGCGCTCTGACCGGCCTGGACCTGCGCGGCATTACCTATCTGAGTTATGCCGCGGCCACGACCCCGACCATCAGCGCCAACGGCCAGCAGGCGACCTATCGGTATATGGTGAACGGCGTCAAAACCGCGGAGATGATCCTCGACGCCTCTGTGACCTTGTATGACAGTTATGTAAAATACGCCCGCGTGCGTTTTGATCCCGGTATCGGCTCCGGGACCATGCCTTCCGTCATGGCGGATAAAACCGAGTACTATAAGCTCCCGGCAAACGCCTTCACCGCGCCGGAGGATATGTACTTCAACGGCTGGAAGCTGGACGACACGGTCTATGCATCCGGTGCCACCATGGAACGCCTCTTTGAGGCGGATGAGAATGAAGTGATTTTCGTTGCCCAGTGGAAGAGTGCGGCGGCCCTGAGCATCACGGTGCCGGACGCCACCTTGAGACCGAATTCAAACGGCTACTCCGTGAGCCTCGACTACTCCGAGGGCACGCTCTCAGGCGGCAAATGGCTCGCAAGCTACAGCACCTCCTCAATGGAAGAGAACGTGGTGGCAGATAGCCTGCTTCCGAACACAAGGGTCTATGCCGCGATCCGCTTCCCGACCACAGTCAGCGTGTCCTCGCTCCGAAATCAGCTCACCCGGGGCACACTGGTAGTAAAGAATGCGCAGGTCGAGGACGTTGCCAGTTATCTGGAAGGCACCCGTACGAGAACCTTCCTGATCGTCTCCGTGCTGCCGCGGTCCATCACCGTCTCCTTCCGGAACGGCGGCGGGAGCGGCATCATGGCGCCGGTGACCGGCAGAATCCCCGGCAGCAGCTACACTCTCCCGGCCTGCAGCTTCACAGCCCCGGCGGACATGGTCTTCGACCGCTGGAGCCTGGGAGAGGCGGGATCTTCGATCACGCTGAACGAAGATATTACGCTGATCGCCCGCTGGAAAGTGGCTGACGGCGCCATCCCTGTCACCGAGGACTATTTCCCGGATCCGGCCTTCCGCGCCTACGTCAGTCAGGAGCTGGATACGAATCACGGCGGCTATCTGACACCCGCCGAGATCACCGCCGTGACGGAGATCAGCATGGATAGCTTTGAGGATCTGCAGAGCGTGCAGGGGATCGAGTACTTCACGGCGCTTACCAGACTCGAGCTGACCTGCAATTCGAACCTGACTTCGGTGGATCTGAGCGCAAACACCCAATTGACGTATCTTGACCTTGGGGACAATAAGCTGGAATCCCTGGATCTCACGGGACCCAGCCATTTGACGCAGCTGTTTGTGAATGGCAATAAGCTGAACTACCTGGATGTTGCCGGCCTGCCTCTCACTGTACTCGACTGCCATGCCAATCCTTTGACTGCGCTTGTCCTCAGCGAGCATCCGGATTTGAAGAGGCTGTACTGCAATCAGACGTCGATCAAGGTTTTGGATATCCGGTACTGCCCCTATTTGCTGGACGCCTACGAGAACGGTACAATCAGTGACGAATCGACAGGAACGCGATACCTGGGCTCTCTTGGCGGAGACCTCTTTGTTACAGTCTTCGACTATACCGAAATCCTGACGCCCGACTGCATCTCTGTGGATCCTTCGCACTTCCCGGATCCGACCTTCCTCAACTATGTGGCCGCGAACTTCGACACGAATCTGACTCAGTGGCTCACGCCGAAGGAGATCCAGGCGGCGAAGGAGATCAACTGCAGCGGCATGTCCGCCCTAGAGAGCCTTCAGGGAATTGAGTACTTCACCGAGCTGGAGACTCTGAACTGCTCCCACTGCGGCCTCCACGGAATCCTGGACCTCAGCCTCAACTGGAAGCTGCGCAATGTGAACTGCGGCGACAACAGCGGCCTGGATGATCTGAATTTGATTGGTCTGACGGCGCTGGAAGAACTGCGCTGTACGAACTGCAGCAACCTGAGCGACCCGGATCTGAGCAGCAACGGCGCTCTGCGTCTCCTGCATCTGGCCAACTGCCAGCTCAGCAATCTGGATCTGAGCCAGAATCCGCAGCTCAGCGATCTGGACGTCTCCGACAACTATTATACCTCCCTGGATCTCAGTCACAACAAGGAGCTGCTCTCCCTTATCTGCTATTCCTGCGAGATCACGGCCCTGGATCTCACGGCAAACACCAAGCTTGAGTATCTGGACTGTGACGGCATGGAGAGCCTGCAGAGCCTGAATGTCTCCGGCTTGACCAGGCTTGAACACCTGGATGTGTCGGACTGCGGCCTGACCGCCTTGGACGTGTCCGACTGTGCGCTGATCGTTCTGGAGTGCGATCATAACCCGCTGCATACGCTGATCCTGGGCCGGCAGGCCGATCTTGAGAGTCTGTACTGCTATGCTGTGGATCTGGCCAAGCTGGACATTCGGGGCTGCCCCATCCTGGAGGACGCCTGGATCAACGGCACCCATACGGCGCATGAATGGGGCCTGGAGGTCAATAACACAGAGGGCCTGGGCGGCTACATGGAACTGGACAAAGATCTGGCTGTGCTTGCCAACGGTCAGATCGGCGACGTGAACTGCGACGGCAGAGTCACTGCCCTGGACCTGATCCAGATGCGCAAATATCTGGTGGGCCTGGAAACGGACCATAGCTTCTCTCTCACCGCTGCGAATCTGAACGGGGATGAGACCGTAAACATCCTTGACCTCGTTCGCCTGCGCAAGATCCTTGCAACGTAATAGTCCTTCCCCTAGCTGGGAAAGGTGGCAGTCGTCGATCTCCCACGAGACGGATGACGGATGAGGACGCCCCGCTGTTTCACCTCCCCTGCGCAAGGGGAGGTGTCACCTGAGCCTGCGAAGGTGACAGAGGGGTCGTCATACAACAACTCTCGTCTTAGCATCATTTTATTATTCCGAAAACGCCGATCCTCCGATCGGCGTTTTCCTTTTCGTCCATTCTTGACTTTCCCGCCCGCTGTGATATAGTAAGCTGAAATCAAAAATGCGAGGTTTGCCATGTACACCCTGCTCAAACAGGAGGGCCGCGCCCGCCGCGGCACGTTCCAGACGCCTCACGGCCTTGTTCAGACCCCGGTTTTCATGAACGTGGGCACCCAAGGCGCCATCAAAGGCGCGCTCTCCGCCCGGGATCTAAAGGAGATCGGCTGCCAGGTGGAGCTCTCCAATACCTATCATCTCCATGTCCGTCCGGGCGATACCCTGGTCAAGGAGATGGGCGGTCTCCATCGTTTCATGACCTGGGATGGCCCCATTCTCACCGACAGCGGCGGCTTCCAGATCTTTTCCCTGGCTTCCCTCCGCAAGATCACCGAGGAAGGCGTCAAATTCAATTCTCATGTGGACGGCCGTCATATTTTCATGGGCCCGGAGGAGAGCATGCGCATCCAGGCCAATCTCGGCTCGGATATCGCCATGGCCTTTGACGAATGTATCAAGATCCCGTCTCCCCGGGACTATGTCATTCGCTCCTGCGCCCGTACGGTCCGCTGGCTGGAGCGCTGCAAAACCGCCCTTGCCGCCTATAATGCCGAGGACGACGCTGTGAACCCCGGCCAGATGCTCTTCGGCATCAACCAGGGCGCTGTTTTTCACGATATCCGCATCGATCATATGAAGCGCATCGCCGACCTGGACCTGCCCGGCTATGCCATCGGCGGCCTCGCGGTAGGGGAGACCCATCAGGAGATGTACGATACCATCGAGGCCGTGGAGGAGCACATGCCCAAGGATAAACCACGCTACCTCATGGGCGTCGGCACCCCCGGCAACATCCTGGAATCTGTTGCCCGCGGCGTCGATTTCTTCGATTGCGTCATGCCCGCCCGCAACGGCCGCCATGGTCATCTCTTTACCTGGGGCGGCATCATCAACATCAAAAACGAGAAATACGCCCGGGATGAGCAGCCCATCGATCCCGCCTGCGACTGTCCCGTCTGCCGCCGCTATTCCCGCGCTTATGTCCGCCATCTCTTCAAGGCGGAAGAAATGCTGGCAATGCGCCTGGCCGTTGCCCATAATCTGTATTTCTACAATGACCTCACCCGAAAGATCCGCTTAGCCCTGGATGAGGACCGATTCGACAGCTTCCGCCGTCAATACGCAGAAATTCTGGATAAAAGGATCTAAGCGTCTTGCTTTTTCCCCATAAAGTATGTATAATGCAAATCAATCAGACTGCAGATGAATCCGCTTTGTCTGCATCATGAACACATTCGAATCGGAGGTAAAGCCCCTATGTTCTTCTTCCTTCAAGCAGCTGCTGATCCCAATGCCGCAGCCGGCGGCTCCATGCTGACCCTGATGCTCCCGCTGGTCCTGATGTTTGTCCTCATGTATTTCATCATGATCCGGCCTGAGAATAAGCGGAAAAAGAAAGCCGAGGAAATGCGCAATTCCCTCAGCCTTGGCGAAGAGGTCACCACCATCGGCGGACTGACTGGCAAGATCGTCCAGGTTACCGAGGATACTGTCACCTTTGAAACCGGTGAGGACCGCGTCCGCATCCAGGTCAAGAAGTGGGCCATCCAGACCACTGCCAAGGCCGAAGCCGAAGAGGCCAACAAAGCCAAGAAAAAATAAGCGCCTTCCATCCGGAAGCCTGCAAACAAGGAGCGATCATCCGATCGCTCCTTGTTCTTTTTCCTGTCCGTTGATAGGGGACCCTTTATCATCCATGCGTCTATCCGTCCTCCGCCGTAGGGCCCGACGCCCTTGGCGGCCCGCTGTCGGACTCCGTTTTCTCCGCAGGGGCGGCTATTAGCCGCCTGCCCAAAGCCTTCCCCTTGAGGGGAAGGTGCCCTGTAGCGCCGAGCATTGCTCGGCGGCACACTGGGGCGGATGAGGTGTCGTTTCCAGTCTGAATGATCTTCCTCCGTTGCCAACACCTCGCTTATGACACGATGCCTCCATTATGCCGCCCTTCCCATTCCCATTCCTTCCCACTGCTTGACCTCCGTGCCAAAAGAAACTATTTCCCGTCAACATGTTGTTCAGGCTTCACGAATAGGATGTCTCGATCTTTAAGATGGAGGTGCTCCCGTCATGCAAAAAACACTTGGATATTCCCCGGGCATGCGTATGCTTGCCCGGGCGCTGTTTGCTTATCTTCTTGCTTCCTTTGTTCTCCTTGTGCTCGCGTCCTTTCTTCTTTCACGATCCGGTGCGGGTTCAGATATCCTTGGCTATGTCAGCTCTGCGATAAGCTTTCTGGCAGCCTTTCTTTCGACCCGCGTGCTTCTCCGTTCACAAAAAGCCCTGTCTTTATACACCGCGGCTCTTTTCGGTGTCCTTCTGGTCATTCTTCTGTTGACGCTCGGCTTCCTGGCAGGGGAGCGCTCTCTGGATCCCTCATACTAATTTTCAATAGAAAGTAGACAAGATGCCATCATTATGTTAGAATAGACATGGTGATGAAAAATGAAGTACAAATTCAGCGAAGAACAGTACGA
>ONCI01000093.1 GCA_900316255.1 uncultured Eubacteriales bacterium
AAATCCGGGAATACTTGCTGTATTCCCGGATTTTTCTGTGATGGATGGGCGGAAAAGGGCCGCGCAAAACCTGTCGTCTCCCTAATTTGCACGCCCTTTCGCCGGAGTTTTTCTGGTTTGTTGATGGGGCAGCCTCGTCTGCCTCTGCAGCACGCTCAGTCCTTCGAGGCGAAGCGGGCGAAAAGATAAACGCGCAGGCGGGAGCAGAGGGACCAGAGCAGCAGCAGCGCCCCCAGGTAAAGGAGCAGCGGGCGAAGGGCGAAACTGCCCAGGGCGGCTCTGAGGTAATACCAGGTGGGCAGCAGGGCGCGGAAGGGAAGCGGCAGCTGCAGATCCGCAAAGACGGGGCAGAGCACCAGCACCGCCACGGCCAGAATGGGGATCAGGGCGCCGTAGTGCTCCTCCCGGGGGGAGAGGCAGCGCAGCAGCTCGCAGAACAGGACACAGCAGGGCAGATAGAACAGCAGCATCAGCGCCTCCCGCCCAAGTCCCAGCCAAAGCCCGGAGAGGTAGAGCGCAAGCAGCACCGCAAGGGCCGCGGGCACCATGGCTGTGAGATGGCAGAGCAGCGGCAGAAGCCTGCGCTTGGGACCGGAGAGCCAGACAAAGCTCTCTTCCCGCTCCTCCCGGTAGCAGTACATGCCGGAGGCCAGCCCGCAGAGCAAAAGCAGCAGGGCCAGGATCCCCCGCAGGGGGGCGGTGAGGTAGCGCCCGTCGGTCTCGATCTCCGTGCCGTCCACATAGGTGAAGCGGATGAGCTCCTCGGTGGTGAAGCCTCCCTTGTAGGCGGCCCGCAGGTCCGTCTCGGAGAGAGAATCGGCCCCCAGCTCGTTCACCAGGTAATTGCGGAACACGGAAAAGGACAGCTCCGGGTAGAGGGCGGCATAGAGCTTTTCCCGGGCCAGCATGAGAAACACGTTCTCCTCCCGCTCCACCACGGTGATGCAGCCGCCGGAGCCATAGCGCGCGAAGGAGGAAAGCCTCTTCTCCAGGTCCGCGGGCAGGATCCAGGCGGCGTCAGCCTGGCCCTGCCGCACCGCCTCCCGGGCGGCGTCGCCATCCGGATAAGCGCTGCAGCGCAGGATGCTCTCCGCGTTCAGGAGCCTCTCCGCCGTGGCGCGGGCGGCCGGGTCGGCGGGCTCCTCCAGACAGAGGGCCACGGTGACCACGCCGCTTTCCTGCCGGGAAAAGAGGGCGAGGGCGATGGCGAAGAGAGGGATCAGCAGCAGAACGGCAAGATAGCCGGGCCGCCGGAGCAGGCGCTTGGAAAGCAGCGCGTACCAGAGGAAGAAGCGGCGAATGGAAGACATGATCGCAGCCCTCCCTTCAGGAGCGGTTCCTGCGGCGGCGCAGCAGAAGGCTCAGCAGCAGGAACAGCAGAAAATAACTCCAGACAAGGACGCGGGCGGGGTTCTCCGGCAGGGCGAGAAGCGCGGCGCGGAGGTATTCCATGCCAACCCCCGCCGGCAGCAGGGCGCCCAGGCGGCGCAGCCCCTCCGGAAAGAAGGAGGAGGGGTAGAAGCAGCCGGAGAGATAGCCCTGGAGCACGGCGGAGAGAAATTGCAGCAGGATGCCGCTGACCGCGCTGCCGGAGAGCTCATAGAGCAGAAACTGAAAGGCGCCGAGCATCAGGGCAGGGGGCAGCAGGGCCGGGAGCAGGGAGAGGGCGGAGCCCTCTGTCCGCTGCAGTTCCGGAATGACCACGCCGAAGCGGCCCAGCAGCAGAAAAGCCAGGAGACCGGCCGCAGCCAAGGCGCAGAGCAGCAGCAGGAAAAAGGCAAGGAATTCGCAGAAGACCTGGGCGGCGGCGCCGAGACCGTCCGCGCTGAGGACCTGGCCCAGCTCCCTGGAGCGCCGGGAGAAGAAGGGAGAACAGCTGACGGACCAGAGCAGCACAAACACAAGCGACAGCCCGCAGAGATAGGAAGCCGCCAGACTCAGGCTGTCTCCGGCCTGGGGCAGCTCCAGGGCATAGAGCCGCGCCCGGTCCAGAATGGCGGAGGCATAGCGGGTGATCAGCTGGTCCCCGGCCCGGTAGGGGTCCCGGTCCGGGAGCTGCGCCTGTACCAGGGCCTGGGCGCCGTAGACGGCGTTTTCCGTCTCCAGGATCAGGGAGGAGATGGAAGCCACCAGCTCCCGCGTCATGAGAGAGCCCACATCGGAGCCCGCGGTATTGGTAAGATAGGTGACGGGCCGGTGCTCCCCGTATTGGAGCGCCTGGGCAAAGCCGTCGGGAAAGAGGACCAGCCCGCTCAGCTCCCCTTTTTCGAGGAGCTTCCGGCCCTCCGCCTCCTCCATGCGCACAAAGCCGACGGAGAAGCGGGAGGAGTCCACGCTCTGCAGCAGGTCCAGGGCCTGGGAGAGGATCTCCTCCCCGCTGTCCCCGGCCACGCCGATGCGGACGCGCTCCCGGGAGGGGTCGTCTTCGTTGAGGCGGGCCAGGATCAGAGCGCTCATGGCGCTGAGCACCGCCAGCAGCAGGGTCACCGCCAGCATCCGCGGCAGGAGCCGTGCGGCCCGCTTCAGCTGCAGGCCAAAATAGGAAGGCAGCTTTCTCATGGGCGTTCCAGATCCCGGAGGAGGCCCTGCAGGTCTCCCGTGTAGGTGTAGGGGGAGAGCTTGCCGCCGGAGAGCAGATGCAGCTGGCTGCAAAGCTCCATCTCCCATTGGTCGTGGGTCACCAGCACCAGCAGCCCGCCGGAACGGCGAAAGCTCTCAAAGGTCTCCAGGATCCGCTCCTTGCACACCAGGTCCAGAGCGGCAGTGGGCTCGTCCAGCAGCAAAACGGAGGGATCCCTTGCCAGGGCGCAGCCGATGCTGAGCCGCTTGCGCATGCCGCCGGAGAGCCGGGAGGCGGTGGTTTTCAGAAAATCCGGCACGCCCAGATCCCGGAGCAGACCCTCGTCCAGGGAGCGCTCCAGATCCTTCGGCGTATACCAGAGGCGCAAGTTGTCCAGGGCGCTCAGCTCCTCGATGAGCGGGGTGCCCTGGGGCACGTAGGCGACTGTGCGGGCGCGGAGGGAGGGATGCCGGAGCAGATCCTCCCCCTGCCAGAGACAGCGCCCGCCGTTTGCCCGGAGGACCCCGGCCAGGATCCGCAGCAGGGTGGACTTGCCGGTGCCGTTGCTGCCGATGATGCCGGCGCAGTCTCCCCGGTCGGCGCCGAAGCTTGCCCCGGTCAGGACCCGGTTGCGGCCGTAGCGCTTCTGGATGTTTTCAACAGAGAGGTCCATGGCATTCAGCCCATGATGCCGTTGAGGATGGAGCTGGGCATGCCCGCCTCCATCAACTTGTTGATGATGTCGAAGATGGCGGAGTAGCCAAGGGAACTGGTCCAGGTGCTCGGGTCCACCGTGTCCTCGGGAACGGTGATGGCAAAGGGCTCGGCGGCGGAGCCGGTAGCGCTGACAGTCAGCAGATCCTTACCCTCCGTGCGCAAAACATAGCGCAGATCCAGCTTGCCCTCGGTGCTTTGGTTGGAAACGAAAAGCGTCAGGCTGCGGACCAGGTCCAGCAGCTCCGCGGGGGAGCCTTCCAGCGCGGCACATGCTTTGTCCAGCGCTTCCGGGGTGGGGATCAGTTCCGCATCGCCCAGGAAGCCGTCTTTGCCAAGAGTACCGTCTACATTGGCGGTGAAGAAGGGAAGGAGCTCCGCGCTTTCCGCATCCGGGTCGGCTGCGCTGATGAGGAAGCTGCCATTGAGCTTGCCTTCCTGGGTGAAGGTGCCGCTGCCGCTGAGCTTGACAGCCTCCTCATCCGCAGAGCTAAACTCGGCCTCCAGGCCCAGCTTGTCTCCGTCCCGGGCGGTAAGGTAAGAGAAGAGGAATTTGCTCTCGCCCTCTTCCTGCAGGTCCATGCGGCGGCCCAGGATCTCGCCCTTGGCGTCGATATACACGTCCATGGCGACGGCAGAGTTGTTGATGTCCGCCGTGGTGGTGTTCTCCAGCTTCTCCCGGGCCTGGGCGATCAGGTCCAGATAGTGTTCGTGGAAATACGCGAAGCTGTCCGTGAAGGCCCCGGAGCTGTACTCATAGCAGAAAACCAGCTTCTCCACGGTGGGATCCTCGGCGGCGGCATCCACAAATACCTTGGCCACACGCAGCAGATCCTCCCCTTCCAGCTTCACGGAGGCGATGCTGCACTTGTTCTCGATGCCGCCGGCGGTGACGCTGCCTTCGGTGATGTCGACCTTCTCCACGCTGTTCAGCAGCAGCTCATGGTAGCGGGTGACAAGGTCGCTGAGCTCCTCCGGCGTGAAGTTCATGGCAGAGGCCAGTTCCCCTGCGTCCGCGAGAGCTCCGCCTCCGGCCACAGTCAGCTCCTCCAGGTCAAGGCCCATCCATTCCGCGTTCAGAAGAGGCACGGAGAGATAGAGCTTCCCGGCGTCCCGATCGAGAATGCCGGTAAGATCAATGAGATCGGTGTCGTTGAGGCGCAGAACGATATTGGCCTGGCCAAGATTCTCCTCCCGGCCCATGGTAAAACCGATGCCCAGACTCTTGAACCAGCTGAGATCAAAGCCCAGCTGCTCGGTGACCCGGTCCAGCAGGTCCTGGCTCAGGGCAGACTGGTCCAGGCGCACCGTCATATCGGCCTGGGCAAAGCCGGAGGCATAAGGCGTGGTGAAGGCGGCGAGATTGCCGATGCTCATCAGCTCCTGGGCCCTGCGCTGCTCCACCGCGCGGTAGTACTCCAGGGGGGAGGGATAGTCCTTTTGGACGATGGCCATGGTCTCATCCCCGAGAAGCTCCCGCACCAGGGGGTCCGCCGGCTTTTCACCGCAGGCGGTGAGAGAAAGCAGCATCATCAGAGAGAGAAGGATCGCAAGCATTCTGGTCCATCTTTTCATCATAGCACACTCCTTTGTGTCGAATTTGGGTGCAATTACCCTTCTGAGGATATAACGTTTGAAAAGCAAAAAAGTTTCGGAATTTCGAAAAACAATTTGCCTGTGCCAGGGATAAAACTTACAAACAATTTTAGCATAATCCCCGGCGCTTTACAAGCGGGGGAGAACGGGCTGCTTTACGGGGCAGAGAAACTGTGCTACAATCAAAATGATCAAGGGGGGATCGCCATGGCGGAGAAGCTTGTGCGCAGGCATCTGATCTTCGAGGGCCTGGTCCAGGGCGTGGGCTTTCGCTGGCGGGCCAGACAGGCGGCCCGGGCCGCAGGCGCCACGGGCTGGGTCCGCAACGACTGGGGCGGCACGGTGTCCATGGAGCTGCAGGGCACCGAGGCGCAGATCGACAGGGTGCTCCAGGCCCTGGAGCGGGGAAGATACATCCGCATCGAGAATTGCAGCGTCCGCAGCATCCCGCCGGAGGAAGATGAAAGAGACTTTGTGACCCTGGACGACAGGTGGTGAAACAACATGCGTGTTTTGTTTGTGGGCAACAGCCATACCTACTTCAACGACATGCCTGCTCAGTTTGCCCGGATGTGCCGGGAAATGAGCGGGGAGGAGCCGGAGCTGCAGATGCTGGCCTACTCGGGCCGTTCCCTTCGCTGGCACCGGGAGGAGTACTT
>ONCI01000016.1 GCA_900316255.1 uncultured Eubacteriales bacterium
GTTTGCCCGGATGTGCCGGGAAATGAGCGGGGAGGAGCCGGAGCTGCAGATGCTGGCCTACTCGGGCCGTTCCCTTCGCTGGCACCGGGAGGAGTACTTCTCCCTGCGCTTTGCCCTGCTCCGGGGCGGCTTTGACTACTGCGTGCTGCAGCAGCAGGCCCACCCTTTCCCCGGGGCGGAGGAGACAGAGCTGGCCCTGGGGGAGATCCTGCCCCTCTGTGAAAAGGCGGGGACGAAGCCGGTGCTGTTCATGACCTGGGCCGAGAAGGCAAAGCCGGAAAACGCCGGGATCATGAGCCGCTGCTATCGGCGTCTCGCGAAGGAAACCGGTGCGCTGCTGGCCCCGGTGGGAGAGCTTTTTGAGCGCTTCCAGGGGACGGGGATCGAGCTCTACTGGGAGGACGGGGAACACGCCTCTCCCTACGGCAGCTATCTCACCGCGGCGACCTTTGCGGCTCTGCTCTGCGGGACAGAGGGGCTCACACGCCTCTCGGACCGGGGCTGCAATTTCGCCGTCTGCTTTGAAGGGGAGAGCGGCCTGCCCCGGGCGGAGGAGGATCTGAGCAGGGCGGAGATCCGCCTGGACCCGGAGAAGACCGCCGCCCTGCGGGATGCGGTGCGGGAGGCGCTGGAAGCGGGAGAGCACCGTTGATTTTCCCAAAAAGAGGGACAAATAATTAGGAAAAGCGCACAAAAGCCCGGGAGAGGAGCAAGAATCCGTTGACTTTTCTCCGGGCTTTTTCTACAATGTACGGGATGACATGTCCGCCCAGCGAGCCTGTCATCGTCGTTTGTCCGAAATGCTTTGGGAGGATAGAAAAAACATGAAACAGTTGAAGCCCATCACCAACAAGCTGCTCTGGATCTTTGCCATCGGGCAGTTCGGCTGGAGCCTGCTGTCCGGCGTCGTGACCAACTGGATGGTCTACTACTACACTGGCACCCCCGACGCCAACAACCCCAACACCGGCATCTTCGCCTCCATGGTGACCCAGAACCCCATCGTCTTCAAGCTGACTCTCTTCGGCCTGGTCATGGCCGTGGGCCGCATTTTCGACGCGGTGACAGACCCCCTGATCGCCGGCTGGTCCGACCGCAGCAACTATAAGGGCGGCCGCCGCATCCCCTTCATGCGCACCGTGGCCATCCCCTTTGCCCTGATCACCGTGGCCCTCTTCACTGTGCCCCAGACCGCGAATGTGGCGGTGAACGACGTGCTGCTCTTCGTGATCCTCATGAGCTTCTACCTGTTCATGACCATCTTCTGCACTCCCTACAATGCCCTGATCGCGGAGCTGGGCGACACCCAGCAGCACCGCATCAACGTTTCCACCTACATCTCCTTCACCTTCATCGCCGGTACCAGCATCTCCTTCATGCTGCCCAACGTGGCGGGCCTCTTCTCCTTCGCGGGCCAGGCCGGCTCCATCCGCCTGGCAGTGGCCGCCATGTGCACCGTTGCCTGCATCGCCATGCTGGTGCCCTCCCTCTATATCAAGGAGCGGGACTACATTGACTCCAAGCCCAGCGAGACGCCCGCCTTCTCCTCCCTGCTCAAGACCTTCAAGAACGGGCAGTTCCGCCGCTTCGTGTACAGCGACGTGATCTATTTCTTCGCCCTGACCCTGTTCCAGACCGGCCTTGCCTTCTATGAGACCAAGCTCATGGGCATCGAGGACACCTGGACCTTCCCCCTGACCGCCACCATGACCTTTGTGAGCGTGCTGCTCTACCCGGTGGTGAACAGGCTGGCTCCCAAGCTGGGCAAGAAAAAGCTGATTGTCACGGGCTTTTTCTCATACGCCTTTGTGTTTTTCATCACCTCCATCTGCGGCAAGGGCCTCTATTGGGGCTTCATCGTGGCTGTCTGCGCCTCCGTGCCCCAGGCCATCCTGGGCATCCTGCCCCAGGCCTGCGTGGCGGACGTGGCGGAGCTGAGCCGTCTGGAGACCGGCGAGGACCGCAGCGGTATGTTCTTTGCCGCCCGCACCTTCGCCTTCAAAATGGGCCAGGCAATCGCCATGGTGGTCTTCACCTCCATCACGGCCCTGCGCCCCGGCATGACCGAGGTCCTGCCCGCCCAGTACCGGACCACCGCGGTGGTGGCAACCGTCACCTGCCTCATGGGCGCAAGCCTCTTCCTGCTCTATAACGAGAAGATGATCCTCTCCCGCATCGAGGAACTGAAGAAGCAGAGCTGAAAAGTGTTTGCCGGAAAAACACAGAACATAAAACCACGGCTGTTTTCTCAGCCGTGGTTTTGTTCTATCCGGGGACTTGCCCGCATATGCTGTCTGTGGGGGTGATAGGATGGCAAAGGAAGAAACGGCGCAGCTGCCGGCGCTGCCCCACGGCCTGCGCCTGGAGGGCCGGGAAAGGCTCAGCATCACGGGGGTGCAGGACGTTTCCGGCTTTGATGAGGGTACCGTCCTGCTGGAGACCGGCCTGGGAGAGCTCTGCATCCGGGGGGAAGGGCTGCACATCGAACGGATCGACCTGAACACCGGGGCTCTGGAGCTGCACGGCAGGGTCCGGGAGCTGAGCTATGAAGAGCCCGCCCGGGGCGGCCTGCTGTCCCGTCTCTTCTCCTGAAATGGGGATCCGTCCGTCCGCCCAGGCGCTGGAGCTGCTGGGCGCGCTGCTGCTGGGCCTGGGGCTCGGTCTGGGCTACGACCTGCTGCGGCCCCCCAGACACAGGCTCGGAAAGCGGGGCGGCAGTCTGCTGGACCTGCTCTTTGCCCTGCTTGCGGGAACGGCTGCCTTCCTTCTTGCGATGCGCAGGCAGGAGGGGCGGACAGGCCTGTGGGACCTGAGCGCCGCGCTGCTGGGTTTTCTGCTCTATCTCCATGCCCTGAGTCCTGCGGTACTGCCGCTGCTGGAGCAGGGGTATCGCGTGATGTCCAACACCATGCGATTATTTAAAAAAATTGAAAAAAATCTCTGGAAATCTGCAAAAAAATCTTTCCAAACCCGGAAGAATGGATTATTATGATACGGTAGGTTCGGCCTTCGGACTGCCGCAAAAGGAGGTCGGAAGCATGCCGGGCCCCAGGGGGATCGTTCGGATCGTCATTACTCTGCTGTTGGTCTATTCGCTGCTGTGCTTTGCCCGGGCGGGCAGGACACTTGCGGAAATGGAGCGCACAGCCGCCCGACTGGAAGAGGAGCGGGAACTGCTGGAGCAGGAGCAGGCGGAATGGAAGCTGCGTCTGCTGCAGCGGGACAGCCCCGAGCAGGTGGAGGCGCTGGCCCGGCGGGAGCTGGGCATGGTGATGCCGGGAGAGATCGTATTTCTATTTACGCAAGAGGAAGAAGCCAATTCGGTACAGACAGAGAGGGACCCTTTATGCCGCTGGAAGTAGGAACTATTGTAGAAGGAAAAGTTACCGGGATCACCAAGTTCGGCGCCTTTGTGGCCCTGCCCGAAGGGAAGAGCGGCCTGGTGCATATCTCCGAGATCGCCAACAGCTTTGTCAGTGACGTGCATGAGCACGTCCAGATGGGACAGACGGTGAAGGTCCGGGTCCTGAGCGTCAGCGAGGAGGGAAAGATCAATCTCTCCATCAAGCGCGCCCAGGAGCAGAGCCCCGCGCCGGCCGGCCGGGAGAGTTTCCGTCGGAGCAATCCGGCGCCCCGCCCTGCGCCTGCTCCAAGACCCGCCGCGGATCGCGTGGCGGCCGACGGGCCCAGCAGCAATGTGGAGTTCGAGGACAGGCTGAAGAAATTCATGCAGGAGTCGGACAGCCGCATTGCGGATAACCGCATCTATGCCGATCACCGCAGCCGGAACCGCCGGCGCTGAGGATGGCGTTTCACCGGGGCCGGAGCATCTCCGGCCCCGGTTGAACACAGGGAGTGCCTTCGGCGCTCCTTATATTATGTTAGAGGATGGGTGGATTGTGCCCGGAAGAGACGCCGCCCAGCCAAAAGGAGAGAGACATGACAGACTTCGGAACTCTGTACGAGGCGAAACGCAGCACGGCGGAGGACCTGGCAGCCCGGGTGGAGAGCGGATGGCTCATCGGCATGGACGCCGCTGTGGCCGGCGCGCCCTGCATCCTGGAAGCCTTGGCGGAGCGGGCCAGGAAGGATGAATTGAAGGGCGTGCGCATCCAGACCCTGCTGGATGTCTACCCCTATGCTTTTTACGCGGACAACAGCCTCTTCGGAAAGCTGACCGGCGAGGCCTGGTTTTCCGGCGGCGGCGCCCGCAAGGCCGTGAACGCGGGCTTTGCGGACACCATTCCCAACTACTACCGGGACTGCCCGGGCCTGATCCGCAAGGGCGGGGACTATGACCTGTTCATCGCCTCCGTCTCCCCCATGGACAAGCACGGCTACTTCAGCCTGGGCGCTACCTGCTCTTATTCCCCGGCCATGCTGGAAAAGGCCAAACGGGTCTTCCTGGAGGTCAACGACCGCCAGCCCCGGGCCGTCTGCGGCGGGCAGATCCACATCAGCCAGGTGGACGGCTTTGTGGAGACCAGCTATGCCCTGCCGGTACTGCCCCCCACCAGGCAGGACGATATCAGCCGGCAGATCGGCGGCCTGATCGCGGAGCGGATCGACGACGGCTCCTGCATCCAGCTGGGCATCGGCGCCATTCCCGACGCGGTGGGCGCGGCCCTGACGGCAAAGCACGACCTGGGCATCCACACGGAGATGTTCACCGACTCCATGGTGGAGCTGATCCAGTGCGGCGCAGTGAACAACAGCAAAAAGCAGATCTACCGGGGCCAGAGCGTGACCACCTTTGCCTTCGGCTCCCAGCGGATCTACGACTATATCGACGATAACCCCGGCATCGCCATCCTGCCGGTGGACTATGTGAACGACCCCAATGTGATCTGCCAGAACGACAACATGATCTCCATCAACGCCGCCCTGGAGGTGGACCTCTGGGGTCAGGTCTGCGCGGAGAGCGTGGGCACGAAGCACATGTCCGGCACCGGCGGCCAGGTGGACTACGTCCGGGGCGCTACCCAGTCCCGGGGCGGCAAGAGCTTCATCGCCTTCTCCTCCACCACCAAGAATGACACCATCAGCAAGATCAAGTCCACCCTGACCCCCGGCGCGGTAGTCACCACCAGCAAGAACGACGTGGACTACATCGTCACCGAGTTCGGCGTGGCCCATCTGCGGGGCGAATCCCTGGCCAGCAGGGCCAGACAGCTCATCGCCATCGCCCATCCCAATTTCCGGGACGAACTGACCTTCGAGGCCAAAAAACGGGGCATCCTCATCTGAGCTTGATCCGCAAACACGATACCGGTCCAAAAAAAGACAAAACAGGAGTAACTGCCGCAGTTACTCCTGTTTTGCCTTTTCTGCCCGGATGCGCGTTACAGGAAGGGATCGATCCCTTTCGGATGGGGAAGCAAGGCGGCTCTCTTCAGAAGCCACGCCGAAGTATCCTTCACGAAAGCATCTGCCCGTTCCGGTGTCAGGTATCGGTAGTCCCTGTATAGGTCGCCGTGTTCCCCGCTGCGATAAAAACCGCAAATGTAGCGACGCCTGTCGTCAAACGCATTCCCGGCGAACATGTCCATCAAATCGTTGTCGAAGCCGGCGGCGTTCTCATAAACCGAAAACGCGTGGAAGTCCGGATGCTTCTCCAGATAGAGATAATCAAGATCGTACCAGTCTTCTTTTGCCGCCTCGATCATTCGGCGCTTGTTCTCGGCATAAGCCGCGGGATGCTCCTTTTTCAGCGCGGAAAGGATCGTCTCGGACCAGCGGACGTCGGTCAGCAGGTGAATATCATAGCCGAGAAAGAAGGAATACTCTCTTAAACTGTATCCACGGATCAGGCTTTCGCTGAAATACTGTCTGCAGAAGGAGTCAAGGTCGATGACGCGCCCCGACTCCGTCTTTTTGTAGAAATGCGTGACGGTTTTGGGCGGATGAAACTCCGTCCAGTCCGCGTTGGGAACGCCGCTGTCCGGGGCCATGTTCCCCATGACAAACGCCGTTTCGTCAATGCTGCGGAGCTGTTTCAGGAGCTCATCCGCAATTCTGAGATGGATCATCCACGATGCCATATCCGGATCTCCCCCTTCCTCATGACCAAAGATCGCCTTGCACAGCGCGGATACCATGGCGGAAGCAGGCGGTCGATTTCCGCTTCGGTAAGGCAAAGGGAGGCGGCTTCCTTACCAAGCGCCTCCCTTTGCCCGTCTCTTCCCTGCAGTGATAAGAACAGAATCAGCCCTCCGGGCCGTAGATCAGCTCCCGGATCCGCTCAGCCTCAAACTGGAAGTCACAGCGGGCGGGCTGCCCGGGAACGCGCAGGGGAACGGTCATCTGCTCCGCCGTTGCGCCGAGATACTTGTTGGCGTGGAGCAGCAGGTCGGAGATCTGCTCCTTGGTGAGATTGGTGTGGATCAGGGGCAGGACCACGTCTGCCAGCGCGTCCAGCTCTTTCAGGCTCAGACTCTTGGCCCGGTCCATGGCGGCCTGAATGGCGGTACGCTGGCGCTCGATACGGTGCCAGTTGGAGTCGATGCTGCGCAGACGGCAGTATTTCAGGGCATATTCGCCGTTCAGCCGGTTGACCCCCTCCGTCAGGTGGGTGTGGTAGGGAAACTCCTTGTCGATCGCCCAGGCCTCCACTTCGGAAAGCTCCACGTCAATGCCGCCCATGGCGTCGATGATCTCAATGAAATTTTCAAAATCCACCTGGGCGTAGCCGGCCATGTCCATCAAAAAGTAGTCCCGGAAAAGGCTGAGCATGTATTCCGGGCCGGCCCAGCGGAAGGCGTGGGTGAGCAGATCGATGTCGTGATCCGGCACCGGGACCATGATACCCCGCTCAAAGCTGATGAGCTTGATGGCCCCCGTGGACCGGTTCAGGGAGATGACCTGGATGGCGTCTGCCCGTCCGGGGTCGTTGCCGTAGGGAAGCCGCTGGTCCGTGCCCAGCAGCAGAATGTTGATCACATCGCTGTCCCAGACCACTTCGCCCTCGGGAGGGGCATCCGAGGTTTCGATGCTCTCCCCGGCTTCCTTCTCTTTCCGGGATTCCTCCTCCAGCAGTTCCCGCTCCTCCTCCGTGTATTCGGGCTGGACATAGGTGCCGGTGGGGGTATAGGAGATCTTGTCCAGCTTCCGGTCCAGGTATCGGGAGAGATACTTGGATGCGACGAGGCCAAGGACCACCAGGACCAGGAGAACGCCGGCAAGGATCAAAAGGCTTGTTCTCTTGTTTTTTTTCATTGACAGAATCCTCATATTTGAAACTCGAGACGGACGGCGGAAGGGGAGCCGCGAAAGCATCCCTTCCCGGCGCGGCAGAAAGGAGAAAGCCGCGGGGGGAACCGTCCCGCTCTCTTTGTTTTGCCATTATAGAAAATGAAAGGCCGCTTGTCAATTCTCAGAGGAAGAACTTCTTGTGCAGCGAGCGGCGCAGCGGCGGGGAGAGGCCGATGATGATGAGCATCGTACCCAGCAGAAACAGAACGGTGAGAGGGTAGAGGCTCCACCAGAGCATGGGGAGAGAGAAGCTCACATGCAGCAGAAACTCGATCAGCAGGCAGAGCCCGCCCAGCGCGATGATGCCGCCGCCCAGAATGAAGAGCGCGCGATGCCGCTTTTCCCCCACGGTGTAGCGGAGAAGGACGATCATGGCTTCCGCAAGCAGCAGCAGGGCGCCGCCCGCCGGAAAGGCAAAGGACAAAAACCAATGCCCGCCGGTCTTCAGAGAGATGTAGAGAGCAAGGCCCAGGGATACCGCCATGGAGATGGGGAAGAAGACCGCGGGATTGCGGCGGGAAAACCAGAGAGGCAGGCAGACCCAGACATAGAGGGTCAGCAGTCCGAAGCAGACATAGCCGCTCCAGGTCACGGCACGGTCAAGCTTCAGATCCACCAGCAGGCAGATCAGAGCGGGAAGCAGAAACAGAAAGCTCAGGACAAACAGAATGGCCTCGTGGCTTACGGCCTCCGGCTCGGTATAGCGGGGGTAGGGGGAAGGCTCCTTTTCCTCCTGCAGATCCGGGTGCCAGACCCGCAGCGAGCAGAGCGGGCAGCGCTCCACGCCTTTTTGCAGCTCTACGCCGCAGCGCGCACAGTACATGACATGCACCTCCGTAGATGGTGATTATTCTTTTGCGTTGGATTCGATCCGGACGGCAAAGCCCTGCTTCACGAGAGCGGTGAAAAAATGCCGCTCCAGGCTGGGCTCCACGGTGTTGCGCACCAGATTCACCCAGGTCTTGCCCCGCCAGCTGGTGACCGAGCAGTTATAGGGGGCGCTGGCCTGGGAGCCCAGGACGAATTCCACCCTTGTCACATAGGGGGCCATGGCCTCCGGCAGGCGGACCTGGCCCAGGTTCGAGAGGGAGAGAGAGGCCACCCGCTCGCCGATGCTGTCAAACACCAGGCGCATGATGACGCTCTTGAGGCTCAGCGGTACGATCTTCAAAAGGGGATTGGCCTCGTCGTTCACATTGGGAGTGAAGATGGCGCGCATGTTCTTCTCGGTGATGGTGAGCTTCATCTGATAGTGGACGATCTTGACCAGCTCTTCAAAGCTGTAGTCCCCCAGACGGGGGTCCACGCCGATGTTGGCCACCGCCACGAAGTTGCGCAGGGTATCGCCGCCGTAGAGCTGGCGGAGATTCACCGGGATCTGGACCTTCACAGGGTGTCGGCGCCGCCGGTGAGGCTGTTCCTCGGCCTGCATGTCCAGCAGCGCCTGGAGCAGCACCGCGGTGAGATAGGCCGTCACCGTGACGCCCAGCGCCTTGGCCCGGCCGAGAAGGTCATCGCTCTCCAGGATGCCGCAGGTCACGTGCAGGAAGCGGTCCGGCTCGAGCCGGCCCTTGGGGCGGTAGACATCGCGGCTGTCCCGGGGAGCGGCCACGGGGCCGGCGGTGTCCTGAAAACGGTCTTCAAACTCCGACCGGCGGGGGGCTTCCGCAAGATCCCGGATGCCTTCCTCGGCGGGGATCTCCACCCGGTAGCGCAGCCGGATGTACTCCGCCGCCAGGTTTTTGGCGAAGACAAGGCCACCGGTGCCGTCGGTGACGGCGTGAAAGTATTCCACGGCCATCCGGTCCCGGTAGTAGAGGACCCGGATGGCGCAGCTGCGCACGTCCGCAAGCGTCATGCCCACGAGAGGCTGGGCGCTGTCCTCCCGCACCCGGGGAAGCTCCGCAAGCTCCTCCAGATAGTACCAGAAGGCGCTGCGCCGCAGGCGGACGCAGATGGAGGGGAAACGGGGAGCCACATGGTCCAGCGCCTGCTGGAGCAGGGCCGGGTCCACCGGGTCCGGGAAGTTCAGGGAGATGCGAAAGGCGTTGCTCCAGTGCCTGCGCAGGGAAGCGGGGAAGATGAGCGCGGCGTTGTCCAGCCGCATCCAGCGCAGCTCCCGTTTGCGTTCTTCCATGAGCAAGCCTCCTTTCTGTCGGTTTCGAAATAAGGAATAGTGAAGGACAGAAGAAAACTCAGTTCAATGCCCCAAAGGGAATCATAATCGTTTTTGCCGTAGCTTTGCCACGGGAAAAACACCCTAAGCCGAGCATCGCGAGGCCTCGCGCCGACCAAACACGGCGCATCTCCCGTGCGCCGTGTGCGATAAGCGCGAGCTCCCGATTGCGAAACGTCAGTTTTGCAATCGCCAAAAGTATACCCCCAAAAGGGGGCCGCGTCCAGTCTTCCTTGACAGAAAGAGAGGGGCGGCGTATGCTGATAGAGAAGTCCCCAGAAGCGTAGAGAGAAGAAAAAGGAGTAGAGCGCTATGAGCGAAGAGATCAAATGCGGGAAATACCGGCATTTTAAGGGCAAGGAATATGAGGTGCTGGGCCTTGCCACCCATTCCGAGACGGAGGAGACCATGGTGGTCTACCGGCCGCTTTATGGGGAAGGGAAGCTCTGGGTCCGCCCGGCCGCCATGTGGAACGAGACCGTGGAGCGGAACGGGAAGACGTACCTGCGCTTCACCTATATCGGAGACGGAGTATGAACGCCTTTCAGGAACTGGACGTGCATAACATGACGAAAGTACAGGCCGTGACGGCCATCGACGCCATGCTGCGCCGGGCCGACGCCGGGGTCTACCGCATCCGGGTGATCCATGGCTATCATGGCGGTACCGTGCTGCGGGACGCGGTGCGCGCCCGGTAGGTTTAGTGGATACGAACACCTACCGCCTGTGAGCGTCCCTTTTCGGTGCTTTTTGTCCCGCCTCATTTGCTGGGCGTCAGCCCAGCGGCGTTCGTTGGGCGCAAAAAACCCTCGAAAATTGCCAGCTCACAGGTGCTTCGCAGTTTCCGCGGAGCAGATTGGGGCTGAGGCAAGGCGCAGGCCGCAGGGAATACTCCTGTATTTCCAAGGGCTGGAACGAAGTGTCAGCCCCAATCTGCCCGCGAAAACCGGCAGGGGTTCGTATCCACTAAGCCTATGCCAAACACCCCAAGGTGAAGAGGGTCGAGCTTGGCCTGAACCCGGGGGAGACGGACCTGATCCTGCGGGAGCTCTGAAAGCCTGACCAGAGAAAAAGAAGTACGGCGGATCCGCAAACACGCGGATCCGCCGTACGCTGTCGACAAAGTGTCGACAGCTTGACAGCAAAAATGGGAACTTCCAAAAAAGTTCCCATTTTTGCGTAGATTGGACGTGAAGGGGGGCATACCCTCCCCCCCTTCACAATCCCCCCATGCGTGTCTATGCCATGTCGCATAGGTTTGTCTGCAGTCTGCGGCGGATCCGCAAATACGCGGATCCGCCGTACGCTTTGGTCTTCCCTCAGCGGGGGAGAATGTCGCTTGCGACAGGTGAGGGAGAAAAACGCGGTATTTTCCCTTGAGCGGAGATGGGCTGCGCTCAGCCGATCTCGATGTGGATGTCGCCGGTGCTCGTGGTGATCTTGCACTTGCCGCCGGAGACGGTCTCGGGCACGTGGATCTCGCCGGTGCTGCTGCGGACGAGGAAGATCTTTTCCGTGAGGAGCGTACCGTGGACGTCGCCGGTATCGGTGCTGATGAGAAGCTCTCCGGCGTCGCAGTCCTCCAGGCGCACATCGCCGGTGCTCCGCTCCACGGAGAGAAGGCCGGAGACCAGCACCCGCTCCAGACGGAGCTCCCCGGTATCGCCCGTGGAGGTGAAGCTTTCACAGCTTACCTCGCTCAGGATCACTTTGCCGGTGGTGACGCTTACGTTCAGGTCTCCCGCGCAGGCGACGGAGCGCAGCTCGATCCTGCCGGTGTCGGTGGAGAGGGCAAGCGCCCCCGCGGAGAGCGCTTCCAGCCGGACATCCCCCGTGCTGGTCTCGATGCTGATAGGCCCGGAGGATGAGGCGCGGCAGTCCACGTCCCCGGTATCAAGGGTAAAGCGGATGCTCTCAAAGGCAAAATCCCCGGGGAGAAAGACGTCTCCCGTGTCCTCGTCGATGGAGAGGGCGGCATAGTCCCTCTCGGGCAGATAGACCGTGATCCGGGGCTTTTCCACAGGGCCGAAGGAGAAGGAAACGGCATCGCGCCAGGTCCCCTGATCGCTCAGCTCGATGGTAAGCGTATCTCCCTCCACGGAGGCGGAGACTTTCCGCTTTTCCATCACCGCGTAGTCCACACGGCAGACGCCGTCCGACCCGGGGAGGAAGCGGATCTCCTCCGTGTCGGAGCTGATGCTGATGTTCCGAAAGCTTTCGGCGATCTCAAGACTGCCGGTCTCCAGCTTCACGGTGCCGAAAGCGTTCAGATCCCAACGGTGGAGGGCAAGCTCTCCCACGAAGAGCAGTCCCCCCAGCAGGATCAGGATGAGCCCGATGATGAGCCAGGCTTTGGACGGATTTTTCATGATTACCTCTCCTTTCTGAGAAACAGGGATTTGACCCAAAGAGCGATCTTCCCCGTCAGAACGACGGCGCCTTTGGAGGCAGCTTTACAGCCAAAGAACAGAAAGACGGAAAGACCCGCCAACGCGAGCCCCGCGCCGATGGCCAGAAGTCCGTTGGAGCTATCTCCCCGGAAAAGGGACAGGATCCCCGCAGCCAGAGCGCCCAGGGCGCTCACCGCCAGAGCCAGCTCCGAGGCCCAGAGGCAAAGGATCAGGGACCAGAGCACGATGTACACGGAAAGCAGGACCGCAAAGGCGGCAAGGAGCAGGGGAAACCACAGCGGAAAGCCCAGCACCAGCAGCACCATCTCCCAGACGGGCATCCTTCCCCGGGGCTTGATCCGCTCCCGGACCAGAGCGGGCAAAGGGGTCTCCGCCAGGATCTGCGCGGCGATCTCCTCCACAGGGCCGAGCTGGGCCACGGCCGCTTCCTCGCTCAGGCCTTCTTCCATCCGGTCGTCGATGCTCTCGCCGTAAAAGGCCAGGCGCTCCCGCAGGTCATCTGCGGGAAGGCCGGAGAGCGCCTTCTCCAGCCGCGAGAGATATTGCTGTTTATTCATACTGTCCCTCCCTGGTCACAAAATGGTAGATCGCCAGGATCTCTTTCCAGTCTTCCTTGAAATCCTCCAGCCGTCGGAGCCCGGCGCCGGTGATATGGTAATACTTTCGAAGCCGTCCGTCGTGCTCTGCGCTGCGGACTGTGAGCTGTTCCGCCGCCTCCAGCCGCTTCAGGATGGTATAGAGCGTGGACTCGGACATCTCCAGATAGGGCTTCATATCCTTGATGATCTGATAGCCGTAGGAATCTTCGTTTTTGATGGCGGCCAGAACGCAGAGGTCCAGCAGACCGCGCTTGAGCTGAATGTCCATAGAATACCTCCCCTTGCGGAATACATCGTATCACGAAGTATTGGGTCTGTCAAGCACGGACTGCCCGCAAAACGAAAAAACTGGGAAAGAATCAGTTTCCCGGCGGCGATCCCTCCTTTTTCCTTGCATTTCGACAGAAGCGTGATAAAATAACTCTGTTATGCATTGTGAAGATGCAGGTCCTGCGCCCTTCCTGCAAGGGAGAGGACAAGATCCAGGAGAGCGGTTGGAGAAGATGATGAGACGGATCAAGAACCTGTTGTGTCTGGCGCTGGCGCTGTGCATGCTGCTGCCGGGACTGCCCGCTGCCTTTGGGGAGGAGCCTGACGAGGCCCTTCCGGAGGACAGCTTCGGCATCGAGTTTCCGGAGGACGAGCGCTTTGACGGAAAAACCTGGGAGCAGGTGGTGGAGGAGTTCCTGCAGAGCTGGGGCGCCGATCCCGACAGCGTTGGCCTGGGCTACTACAACACCGTCACCGGGGAGGAGCAGTACTGGAACGGGGACAAGTACATGGTCTCCGGCAGTATGTACAAGGTGCCGCTGAACATGGCCTATGCCGCCAAGGTGGCCAGCGGCGAGATGGACTGGGACACCACCATCGGCGCTTTCACCTACGAGAGGTTGCTGGAGGGCTCCATCGTCCACTCCGACAATGAGTTTGCCAAGATCCTCTGGGACCACCTGGGCAACGGCCGCTACCGCACCTACCGGCGGGTCATCGCCCCCCTGATGGGCGAGGATCCGGACACGGTGGACGCCAAATACTATGAGAACAATTTCTTCACGCCCCGGCAGATGATCTTCTGCCTGCGGGAGCTCTATGAAAACCAGGAGAACTATCCCCGCATCATCGAGACCATGCAGCGGGCGGAGCCCACGGAGTACTTCAAGCGCCGGGAGAGACGCTTCAACATCGCCCACAAGTACGGCTTTCTGCAGGAGACCTATCACCTGTACATGAACGACTGCGCCGTCGCCTTTACGGACGATCCCATCGTGTTCGTCATGTTCACGGACAATACAGTCCACGCCTATGACGTGATGGCGGACTTCTGTACCCTGATGTGCGACTATGCCCAGTATCACCACGCCCTGCGCCTGGCCCAGGAGGCCGTGGAGGCGGAGCGGCAGCGGCTGGAGGAGGAACGCCTGGAGCAGGAGCGGCTGGAGCAGGAAAGACTGGCGCAGGAACAGCAGCAGGAACAGGCCGTGCCGGAGACCTCCCAGAGCGCTTCTCCCGCCCAGACGCCTTCCGAGACCGAGAACCAGACTCCTCAGGAGGAGGACCGGAGCCCGGAAACGCCGGAGGAGCCGCAGAAGAAGGGGCTTGGCCTCACTTCCTTTGCCGCCATCGGCGCTGCGGTGCTGGCCATGGCGCTGGCGATCGCGGCCCTTTCCGCCATCGCGAAGCGGTTTCGGGTCCGCCGCGGCTTTTTCCTGGTACTGGCGGTGCTGCTGAGTCTTGGCGCCCTGGCACGGATCGCCTGGCCGGCCTTTGAGACCGCCCGGAACAAGCCCAAGGGAGACCCGCAGGAGACCGTTGTAAACTTCCTCGGCGCATTGAGCCGGGGAGATTATGCCGAGGCCTATGCCCGCATGGACTATGTGGAGACCCTGGGCCTGGACTATCAGCCCCAGCGGGAGAGCCAGAAGCAGCTTTTTGGCGCCATGCGCAGGACCTTTTCCGCGGAGCTCTACGGAGACTGCACAGTGAGCGGGGACCGGGCCTATCAGCAGGTGAGCTGCCGCTATCTGGATGTGGACAAGCTCAACACCGAGGCCAAGGGGCAGGCGCTCATCTATATCAGCCGCTACGTCAGCAGCCACCCGGTGGGGGACCTGTACAACGAAAGCGGCAACTACCGGCCGGAGCTGATGTGGGAGGCCTGGGACCATGCCATGCTGGAACTGCTGCAGCACCCGGACGACTATCGGAGCTCAGCCGGGGTCCAGCTGGAGCTGCGCTGGCATGACGGCGCCTGGCACGTGGTGCCCAACGCCAAGCTCCTGCAGCTGCTGACCGGCGGCATTGATGTGACGGAGGAGGGAGCGGCATGAGCGGAAACCAGGATCTGGACCTGGACGCCATCCTGGCGGAATTCCACGGCCAGGAGGAACAGGCCCGCCCGGTGAAGAGACCGGAGCCCCCGAAGGCCATGAGCCGCAGAGAACTGCGGGAAGCGGCGGAGCGGCAGACGGCAGCGGAACAGCCCGTTCCTCCCGAGGAAAAGACGGTCCTCTTTGAGCCCCTGCCCGCCGAGCGCCCCGCGCCAAAGCCGCACACGGCTGCCGCGGCGCCTGCGCCGGCTCCGGCGAAGGAACGGCGGACTGCGGAAGAGCCGCGAAGAAAGGCGCCTGCAGCCCCGGCGCGGGATGCGGCGGAAAAGCCGGCAAAACAGCGTCCCGCGGCAAGGCCGCAGACAAAAAAAGAGCAGAGGCCCGGAACAGCCTTTGCCCTGATGTTCCTGGTGCTGCTGCTTCTTGCGGCGGCCCTGACGGGACTGATGCGCTGGAGCCGTCTGGCGGAGGAGGCAGCAAAGCCCCAGCCGCCCCAGGAGATCCGCATGAGCCTGGGAGAGGACCTGGAAGCCCTCCTGAACGAGGAAGCGGCGTCAAGTCGATAGATTTGAGTTTTGTGTTTTGAGAGAAACAGCAGATCTCGTCTCAAATCGCAGAAATAACAAGACAGGGGACCGCAGGTCCCCTGTCTCAGACTGTAGACAAACCTATGCGGCAGAGCTTGGACACGCATGGGGGGATTGTGAAGGGGGGAGGGTATGCCCCCCTTCACGTTCAATCTATGCCATCGGAAGTTTCCATTTTGGCGGTTCAAGCTGTCGACACTTTGTCGACAGCTTGAGACAGGGGACCGCAGGCCCCCTGTCTTGTTATTCCTTTTTTGAAAGGGCTTTTTCCAGGAAGCGGGCGTTGTCGATGACAAAGCGCTCGTGCTCGCCCTCGCCGATGAGCTCGTCTCCCGCCCAGGCGCGGACGGCGAAGCGGAGCTTCCGGCGGTCCACGGCGATGAGCTCGCTTTCCGCCCGAACGGTGAGCCCAATGGGGGTCGCCGCCAGGTGGGATACCTCCAGCCTTGTGCCCACCGTGCCCTGCCCTTCGGGAAGGAAGGGCTGGACGGAGCTTGCGGCGGCCTGCTCCATGAGGGCCAGCATGGCCGGGGTGGCAAAGACCGGCAGCAGCCCGCTGCCCATGGCGGCGGCGGTGTTTTCCTCGGTGACTAGGGTTTCGGCAAGGCCCTTCAGGCCGATGGGAAGAGCGTCCATGTTCGTGTCCTCACTTTCTTTTCAGAAATCCCAGAAGGCCCCTGCGCTCCGGCTGCTTTTCCGGGGCGGCCAGGTCGGTCCAGGCTGCGGGGCCCAGATACTTCAGCACCGCCACCTGGGGCTCAATGTCCTCGGAGACGGTGAACACATCGGTGTCATAGCGGTGGATGAACTCCGGCGCGTCGAAGTACTTGATGAATTCCTCCACGCTCTCCAGCCGGTGGGCGCCCCGGTTCTGGTCCCGGTAGTGCATGGGGATGATGACCTTGGCCATGATCTCGTCCGTGGCCCGCTTGGCCTCCTGGGAGGGCAGGGCCGTGGCGGAGCCGGCGCAGATCATGCACACGTCCGCCCCGAAAAGCCGTGAAATCTGTCCTCCGTCCAGCTGAGTGCCCAGGTCTCCCATGTGGACCAGCTTGAAGCCGTCAGCCTCCAGAATGTGGATCTTGGTAAAGCCCCGCCAGTTGCCCATTTTGAACTCGTGGGGCGCGGTGAGGGCGGTGACGGTGAAGGGGCAGTCGCTCTCTGGCCGGCCGGAGAGAGTGACGCCCTCCCGGTAGTTGTGGCCGAAGTGCTCATGGCTCACCAGCACCATGTCCGCCTGCAGACGCAGCTTGGGATAGCCTGCGGTATAGTCGCTGTTATAGGGATCGATGATGATGGTGTAGCCCCTGTGCCGGATGGCAAAGCAGGCGTGCCCCAGCCATTGGATGGTCATATGTTTCCTCCTTGCAGTCGGAAAAGTGAAAAGTGAAGAGTGAAAAAAGAAGAGGGAAGGTATCGCGTCGCGATTGTGAATCATCCCCGAAGGGGATACCACAACTGTTCACTATTCACTATTCGTTATTCACTATCTTTCAGCCTTCCATCACGTGAAGCGAACGGATCTCCGGGTTCTGGATCCTGCCCTGGACGGCGAAGGCGTGGGGCTCCAGATAGTCCCAGTCTCCGTCGGAGAGGCCCTGGACGCGGAGCTCGGCGGAAACGGTGGCGCAGAGATCCTCGATGACCCCCTGGCGGAGGGCGGGATCGTCCTCCCCGGTGAGCAGAAATTCCAGGGCGCTGCGCAGATGCCCCAGCCGGGGCAGACTGTCCATGCCCCGGAGCATCCACTTGGTATAGGGCATGTGCCGCTTTTCCAGCAGATAGACGGCGCCGCAGGCGGCGCGGACAAAGTCCGAAAGCTCCAGGGCGGCGGCGCCCTGTTCCCCGTGCTTCAGGCAGCGGGCATAGTTATACTGGCCGGTCTGGGCCATCTCGATGAGCCGGGCGGCCAGCTTCTTTTTGCGCACGTCCTCGGGCATGCCATGGAGCAGCGTCTCCCGGACGGCGGAGAATTCCCCCAGATCGTCCCGGAAGACCTGCCCGTTGGTGGCCTCCGCCAGAGCGTGGGAGGGGAGGGCGAGCCATTGCTGCCAGCTCTCCGGCGCGCCGGGGGAGCCGGTGTAGCGCCGGTAGAAGAAGGCTGTGCGCCGCACGCCGCAGTTGTCCTCCGCCAAAGCGCTGTGCTTGCCCCCTTCGCCCAGAGGGAGGCTCCGGTAGGCCCGGTTCAGGGCCACCCCATAGCGCAGATCGTCCTCATCCGTAAGCCAGAGGCAGAAGCCCCGGGCAAAATCGTGGTCCCGTGAGATCGCGTCGTCGAAGCCGTAGCACTCCGAGCCGTGGCCCACGAGGCCCACGGCGATCCGTCCCTCCAGCTGGGGGAACTGCTCACGGAGCATGGGCCGTCCAAAGTCCTCATAGAGGGCCAGGGCCTCTTCAAGTCCCTGCATAGATCTGCTCCGCCCTTTCCTTCAGCTCCTTCGCGTAGAGGAAGTAGCCGAAATAGTCAAAGCTGGGGGCGCATTTGGAGATGGTAAAGGCGTGGTAGCCGTTGCGGGGAAGGCTGGGAGCGTTCAGATAGTCCCAGGCCATTTCCATGTATTCCCCGATGCGGGGGTCCTCCGGGTCCTGCCGGTCGTAGAGCTCCGCCAGGTTGCAGCAGGTGACGGCCAGCTCGTTCTCCGGATTCCGGGAGTGGGCGATGACGTTCAGGGCCAGGCGGAAGCTCCGCTCGGCCTGGAGATAATCCCCCTCGTCCTCGTAGCTCAGGCCCATGTTGTTGTAGAGCCCGGCGAAGCGGTAGTCCGTGGGATCCAGACTGTCGGCATAGACCCGGGCGGCGTGCTCAAAGACGGGCAGCGATTCCTTCGCCCGGCCGAAGGCCTTGAGGGTGGTGGCGGCGTTGATGAGCACCGTGGCGCCGGAGACGGTGGCCCCCATGCGGTGGATGCGGATCAGGTCCAGAGCGCCGTTCACCGCGGCCATGGCCTTTTCCCGGTCCCCGTCCCGCCGGTGATAGCCCAGCAGCTCGCTGAGCATGCTGAGTTCGCCCCGCCAGTCTCCCCGGCTGCGGGCGGCGTCCCGCCAACGCTCCAGCAGGGCCAGGGCGTCCTTCTCCCGGCCGGCGTTGTATAGCCCGTCCAGCTCACGGATGACGGCGGGCACGTCGATGGGATCGCGGCAGGGCTCGGCATCGGGGATGCCGCGATAGGCGCTGCTGTCAAAGCAGCAGCAGGGTTCGATGTAGTCCATAAAAAACCTCACTTGATAGCAGGCGTCGATTTGGCTATAATACAAACAAAACCTGCCTGCATTATAAACCATAGGCCTTTGCCTGTAAAGGAGAATCACCATGCCGAACCGTCTGCAAAACCAACGCTCGCCCTACCTGCTGCAGCACGCGGAGAACCCCGTGGAATGGTACCCCTGGGGGGAGGAAGCCTTTGAAAAGGCCCGCCGGGAGGGAAAACCCGTCTTCCTCTCCATTGGCTACGCCACCTGCCACTGGTGCCATGTGATGGCCCGGGAGTCCTTTGAGAGCCCGGAGGTGGCCCGGATCCTGAACCGGAGCTTCGTGCCGGTGAAGGTGGACCGGGAGGAGCGGCCGGACGTGGACGCGGTGTATATGGAGGCCTGCGTGGCCCTCAACGGCAGCGGCGGCTGGCCCCTGACCCTGCTGCTCACCCCGGAGGGGGAGCCCTTCTTTGCCGGGACCTATCTGCCCCGGGAGAACCGGGGGCGGCAGCTTGGCCTGATCCCTCTGCTCCAGGCGGTGGAGGGCAAGTGGAAGCGGGACCGGCAGGGGCTCGAGAAGACCGCCGGGGAGCTCAGCGAGTTCCTCCGCCGGGAGCGGCCCCTGCAGCCCGGGGAGCTCGACCCGGAGCTGCCGAAACGGGCCTTTGAGCAGCTGAAGGAGATCTTCGACGAGGAATTCGGCGGCTTCGGCACGGCGCCCAAGTTCCCCGCGCCCCAGAACCTGCTGTTCCTGCTGCGCTATGCCGCCCTGACCGGCGAGAAGGAAGCCCGGCGCATGGCGGAAAAGACCCTGCAGCAGATGGCCCGGGGCGGCATCTATGACCAGATCGGCGGGGGCTTTTCCCGCTATTCCACGGACCGGGAGTGGCTGGCTCCCCACTTTGAAAAGACCCTCTATGACAACGCCCTGCTGGCCCTGTGCTATACCGAGGCCTGGCAGGAGGGGCGCTTTGCCCTTTACCGCCGCATCGCGGAGGAGACCCTGGATTACTGCATGCGGGAGCTCAAAAGCCCCTGCGGCGGCTTCTGCAGCGGCCAGGACGCGGACAGCGACGGGGAAGAGGGCAAGTACTACCTGCTGACCCCGGAGCTGGTGAAAGCGGTCCTGGGGGAGGACGAGGGACGGCACTTCGGCGAGTGCTATGACATCACCCCCGAGGGCAATTTCCAGGGCAAGAGCATCCCAAACCTCCTGCTGAACCAGCGCTGGAACCTGATCCCCGAGGGCTACGGGGAATACCGGGTACGCCTCCGGGAGGACCGGGCAAAGCGGGTGAGTCTGAGAAGGGACGACAAGCTCCTCACCGCCTGGAACGGCATGCTGCTGATGGCCCTCTCCCGGGCGGCCAAGGCCTTCGAGCGGGAGGACTATGCCAAAGCAGCCCGGGAGCTCTGCGCTTTCCTGCTGGAAAAGGCGGGAGGAGCGACACCGGAGAAGCTGCGGGCCGTCTCCTACGAGGGGGAGAGCGCCTTTTTGCCCGGACAGCTGGACGATTACGCCTTCGCGGCCCTGGGCCTGCTGGAGGCCTACGCCCTGGACCGGGACGCCTCCCTGCTCCTGGCGGCGGAAGGGCTGGCAAGGGAGATCCCCGCCCACTTCGCCGCGCCGGGCGGCGGCTTTTACCGCAGCGCGGACCGGGGAGAGAAGCTGCTGAAGCGGCCCATGGAACGCTATGACGGGGCCCTGCCCTCCGGCAACTCCGCGGCGCTGGTCCTTTTCGACCTGCTGCGGCGGCTCAGCGGCAAGGAGGAATGGCAGGAGGCTGCGGAAAAACAGGGGGCCTTCCTCTGCGCCGCGGTGAAGGAGGCCCCCATGGCGGGAGCCTGCGGCCTGCTTGGCCTGATGGGACAGCTCTATCCCACAAAAGAGCTGGTGGCGGCCCTGACCGGAGAGGAGAGCACCATGCTGCGCAGCATCGAGAGCCGCTTTGATCCCCGGATCACGATCCTGGTGAAAAAGCCGGGGGACGAGAAGCTGGAGAAATTTGCGCCCTTTACCGCGCCCTACGGCCCCATCGAAGGCAAAAACGCCTTCTATCTCTGTGAAAACGGCGCCTGCGCCCTGCCGCTCACGGAGTGAGTTTTGAGAGCTGTATTGTGAGAAAAGGTTCGGCGAATTCGCCGAGCCTTTTCTTGAACCTTTGTTTCCTGCTGTCGGGAGGGGCAAGCCCCTCCCCTACGGTGCTGACTGGGCTGTTCGCTGTTTTGCAGCGAGCCCTTAGGAACCAAAAAAGGCAAAAAAAGAAAGCCCCCCTGACGGGAGCCGACAATCAGGATATCTTTGAAGCAAGAACAGACGCAGGGAAACGATGATTCGAGCGGCGAGAGCGAATCCCGAAGGCGGTCGAACCGGAGTGTTTCAGACAAAAAAAGAAGCAGCCCTTGACTGTGACACGTCCGATTTTTCACACAGTCAAGGGCTACTTCTCAGTGTTCTTGGTATCTAGCATCCTGGTTACCTCTCTTTCTACAGATTTTTTGCTGCTGTGTCGTTCTCGGGACTCGCAATCGGCATCTTAATGTGGGTTCTCTTCCCCGTCCTCAAAAGTGAGGCATGCTTTTGGCCGTCGTTCCCGCTGGCGCATCCCCAGCAGCTTCCGCAGGTTCCCGTTCCTCGGATCTTTCCTATATGTAACGGACCTTCATCCTTTGTGGCTATAATATAGCAGATCACACGATGGAATACAAGTGGTATTCTGTACAAAATATACAAAGTGATCTTGTTGAAACAGCAGAATTTCGGCAGGCCTCTGTGAAAATATCCAAAAAGCTATTGACATTTGCGCGCTTTTCATAGTATGATAAATTCGTTGGGGCCTAAAAACCGACCGCTTTTGAAGCGGTCGGTTTTTTCATCTTTATTCGATCAGCGCCAGGTAGGCCTTCAGAGCGGTGGGAATGGAGTAGCGGGAGCGGATCTCTGCCGCCGTCTCCCAGGTGAGGCCCGGGAGAGGCCTTTTCAGATCCAGCAGCCAGCCCTCCATGTGCCACTCCACATGGGTGAAGATGTGCCTGGCCCTGCCGCAGGGGGCGATGCGCTCCGCCTGAGGGAAGCGGGCGCGGAGCTCCTCCTCCGTCACAGCGCCAAGCTCGTTGGGAAACTCCCAGAGTCCGGCCAGAAGCCCCTTCTTTTCCCGCTGCCGGATGGCCCACCGATCTCCCCAGCGCAGGAGCAGCACGCTCCGCTCCTCGATCCGCCGGGGCCTGGGCGGGGCTTTTACCGGGTAGTTTTCCTCCGTGCCGTTCTGATGGGCCCGACAGAGGCTTTGCCAGGGGCAGAGCTCGCATTTTGGCGCGCCGTTTGGGATGCAGACCGTCTCGCCCAGCTCCATGAGCCCCTCCGTGGTGAGGGCGGCGGCCTCCCCGCAGGGGTAGTGCTCCCGCAGCAGAGTCGTGACGCTCTTTTTCACGGCGGGGGAGAGGACGTCCCCGCCGTTTTCCAGCAGCCGGGAGAGCACCCGGAGGACATTTCCGTCCACGGCGGGCTCCGGCTCCCCACAGGCGATGGAGGCGATGGCCCCGGCGGTATAGTCCCCGATGCCGGGGAGCGTGCGGAGCGCCGCCGCGGTATGGGGCAGCTCGCCGCCGAAGTCCCGCATCACCATCTCCGCCGCCCGCTTCAGGTTGCGGGCCCGGCTGTAATAGCCCAGGCCCTCCCAGAGCTTCAAAAGCCGGTCCTCCTCCACGGCGGCCAGGGCCGCCGCGTCCGGGAGCTCCGCCAGAAAGCGGCGGTAATAGGGGATCACCGCCTCGATGCGAGTCTGCTGCAGCATGATCTCCGAGATCCAGACGCGGTAGGGCGTGGGCTCCTCCCGCCAGGGCAGCACCCGGCGGCTGAGCGCGTACCAGTCTGCGATCCGGGGCAGGGCTTGTTCGATGATCTGAGCGTCCGTCATGGCGCACCTCTCCTTGTTTGCTGCTGCGATTGTAGCACAGGAAGGGCAAATGCGCAAATGCTTTCCAGGAAGGGAGCGTTTCCCCTATCCCCCAGTGTGCGCACTGGGGACTTCCCCCGGAGGGGGAAGCAAGGGCTCTGCCCTTGCAGAGCGGCGCGACGCGTGATAGAATTACAAAAAGAATGAAACCTTTTGGCAGGTTCAACCGTTATACGGACAGATCAAAGAGATCAGGAGGGAAAGGATATGAATAACAGCGAACAGGATCTGGTGACCTGGCTGATCCTCTTCTCCCTTTTTGGGCTGCCGCTGCTGATCACGCTGGGGGTGATCCTGGCAGGCTGGATCCGGAAGAGAAAAACAGGGGAGCGCAGCGACGGGGTTCGGGAAATAACAGTGGGAATGGGCCTGTGGGACGGCTTTGCCATCGGATTATTTGCCTTTTTGATGTGCATTTTTCAGCTCCATTGGTATATGCGCGTCTGCATCATCCTGGCGGCGATCCTAGTGGAGGGGCTGCTGGTGGGCCTGATGGCAGGCTGGTTCACCTGGAAGCGCTTTCTCCTCTGGCTGCCCTGCGCGCTGGCAGTGTTCGGCGTGCTGGTGGGCACGACCCTGTGGGAGGAGCATCTGCGGGAGATCAGCATGCCGGAAAGCTTTGACTATCGGGACTTTCTGCCCTTTCAGGAGGAAAGCCCCGTGGCGCGGCTGGAGGGGGAGAGCAGCCTGCGCTTTGCCGCGGACGACAAGCTCCCGAAGATGGATGGAGCCACAGCACTCTACCCGGTCTATGCCGCCTTTGCCCAGGCCACCTATCCGGAGGAGATGGAAGAATGGAATCGCTGGGAAGTGGAGCAGCAGGTGTACTGCGGCACCACCTCCTATGCCTACAGGAATATCATAAAGGGAGGCTGCGACATTATCTTTGTGGCCGGGCCCAGCAAAGAACAGGAGGAGTACGCTAAAGAGCAGGGCGTGGAGCTGGTGTACACCCCCATCGGGCGGGAGGCTTTCGTCTTCTTTGTGAATCCCCAAAATCCCATTGACGGGATGACTCTGGAGCAGATCCGGGGCATCTATTCCGGTCAGGTCACCCGCTGGGACGAGTTGGGGATCGAGGGACTGGGGAAGATCCTGCCCTTCCAGCGCAGCGAGGGCAGCGGCAGCCAGACAGCCCTGGAGCGCTTTGTGATGGGGGACACGCCCCTAATGCCGGCGGAGAAAGAAACCGTCATGACCGGCATGCTGGATATCGTGGAGCGGGTCTCCAGCTATAAAAACCACCCCAACGCCATCGGCTATTCCTTCCGCTTTTACTGCACCGGGCTCATGCGGGACTTTGACGTGAAGCTTCTCAAAATCGAGGGGGTGGCCCCCACGGTAGAGAACATCGAAAACGGGAGCTATCCGCTGGCGTCGTATTTCTACGCCGTCACCCGCAGCGACGCGGACGAAAACACCCTGCGTCTGCTGGACTGGATCCTATCGCCCCAGGGACAGGAGCTGGTGGAAAAGAGCGGGTATACGCCGCTGGAATGAGAAAAAGAAAAGAGAAAAAGAAAACAAGAAATCGGGCTTTCGCCGGAGAAACCGGCGGAAGCCCGATTTTTTGCGTATGGAACGGGGAGCGGGCGATTCGTGAATCGCCCCTGCGGGGGACAGGGGAGACGCCCTCCGTCATCCGGCGGGCGGATACAGCGTCGTTGTTACGGCGGGATCGAGAGACCGACACCTCATCCGCCCCAGTGTGAGCACTGGGGCACCTTCTCCTCAAGGAGAAGGCTTGAGGGCGGTTGAGCGTCATCCCGGCACCGTAGGGACGAGCATTGCTCGTCCGTCCAAGCCTTCCCACAGCGGACGACCAATGGTTGTCCCTATGCGGGACGGAAAGCGTTGCCCACTTACGGCGCGGGGGTGGGAGGGACGCCCTGACCGGCGGCTTTGGTGTAGACCGTGATGGTCTTGCTCAGATCCCGGTAGCGCACCGTCAGACGGACCCCGCCGGGGACGGCCTTCAGGGCCTCCAGGCTGCAGGAGCGCCCGTCGGCGTCCGGCGTGATCTTCAAGGCTTCATCGTTTTCACAGATCCAGGTGATCCCATCTGTCGGATAACGGCCCAGGGGGAAGAGCACCGCATCCAGGCGGACCGATTCCCCTTCGCTCAGGGTAAAATCCGAGAGCAGATTGTCGTAATAGAAGACCTCCAGCGCTTCCTGTTCGAATTCCTCCGGCAGGGTGCCCTCCAGGGCGATCACCATGAGGCGCAGATCATGCGCAGCGCCATCCGCCATGCGGGCAAAGGCCAGACGGCCGCCGCAGAAGGTGTTGCCCAGCTCGGAGGCGCCGTAGGCGTCCAGGGGGGCATTTGCGATCTCCTGCCGGTAGGAAGGAGGCATCAGCGCGTCCAGATCCTGGGCGAGAAAGTCCTCCGGCGTGTAGGAGACAAGGGAATCGGTGCCGGTGAAGATGGGGAAGGGATAGCAGAGCTGGGTACTCAGGGCCGCCCAGTTGCCCTCGGCGATGTTCTGCTGCACGGCCCGGGCAAAGTCCAGGGTCTCGCCCTCCTGAAAGCGGCCGGGGTCCAGGATCTCGATGGGAGGATAGGCCAGGGAGTAGCCTTCCCCGGCAGGTCCGGCGGGGTCGGGATCCACGGAGAAGGGCTTCCCATCGGCGTCCAGATCAAAGCGGCTGCCCTGGAGCGGCTCCCCGTTCCAGCTCAGATCTCCGCTGTTGAAAAAGTACAGGGCGGGGCTGGGAACATCGTGAATGTCGCAGTTCAGGAAGCGGACGCCGTCGGTGCGGGCCAGATGCACGGCGCCCTGGGAGCACTCATAGATCTCACACTCCCGGACCGCCACGCTGCTGCAGCCGTCGCAGTCCAGACCCAGGATGCCGCAGCCGTAAAGCCTGCAGCGGTCCAGGTCGATGCCGTGGCAGTTTGTAAAGTACAGGACGCCGCCCGAACAGGAGCCGGGCTCCTTGGTATGACCGGCGGTGAAATCCGAGAGACTGATGTTGCTGCAGTCCCGGAAGGCCAGCACATTGGCATAGCGGGGTACGGCGGCCAGAGTGACGGCCTTGGGATCCCCGTCGGCACCCCGGATGGTGAGGCCGGAGACCTCGGTGATGATCAGCGCCGGCCCGTCGTAGCCCTCCGCCCAGTAATAGTACTTGCCGCCCATGCCGCCGTAGCTGGAGGCGGTGGAGAGGTCAAAGAGCTCCCCATCCAGAAGGATGGTCCGATCCGGGCCGATGGCCTTCAAAAACTCGTCCACAGTCTTCACGGTGACGCTGCCGCCCACCGGCAGCTCCATTGCGTCCTCGGCGGGAACGGGAGGCTGCACCTTCGCCGGGTCAAGCTCCCGGTACTCCATGGCCTGGAGCGCGGCAGGATCCAGCGCGTTCCCGTCCATATCCACGGGGAAAATGCCGCCGCCGTAGATGAAGCTTGCGACCTCGTTGTCCGTAAAGGCGCAGCCGTCCACCGTGGCGGGATATTGCTGCATCTGGAAGAGGCTGGTTTGGAAGTGGTTGTTTTCCACCCGGTTGGAAAGGAACAGGGCGTTTTTGCTGTTGGCCGTGTTCAGAAGCGTCTGGCAGGCATTGTCGTGGACGCGGCAGTTCAGCACGGTGAATCCGTCGGTGAAGTCCGCGGAAAAAAGACTGTAGGCCGGGCCGGTCTCGGGCTTGAGGCCGTTGCGCTCCGCCTCGCAGGCTTCCACCAGCACATTCCGGCAGCTGTGTACGTTCACGGCGCTGTAGCTGCACTCATAGATGTGGCAGCCCGTCACGCTCAGATCGTGACAGTCCCGGGCCTGGACGCCGATGGTGCCGCAGCCGAAGAGCCCGCAGTCCGCAACGGCAAGCTCGCTGCAGACGTCGAAGTACAGCACGCCGCCGTTGCAGAAGCCGGGGGCCGTGGTGTGCCCGGCGGTGAGGCTTTCCACCCGCACCCCGTCGCAGTTCAGGAAGTGGAGAACGTTGGCGTAGCGGGGCACGGCGGCCAGGGTCGTTTTTCCCTCCCCAGCGCCGCGGATGGTCAGATCCTCCACGCCCAGGATCTGCAGCTCATAGCCCGGCGTGTTCTCCACACTTTCGTGGACGGGGACCCAGGCGTAATAGGGATTTGCGCTCTCCCTGCCGTAATCGGCGGCTGTGGAGAGGTCATAGTCGCCCTCGGCCAGGACCAGAGTGGCATTGGGGGCGATGGCGGAGAGCAGCTCGTCCACGGTGGAGACATGGGTCACGTTTTCCTCCGCAGGGACCAGGGAGGCCGCCTGTGAGTCGGCGGGCCCCGCCGCGAGGCCGCAGCCGCAAAGCAGCAGCAGGGCCAGCAGGGCGGCCAGCACCCTGCCTTTTGTGTGTTTATAATGCATGATTTGCTCCAATCTTTCTTTCAGATCCTTCTTCTCGGTGGAGAAGGTGGTGGCGACGACGCCCGCGGGCAGGGACGCGCTTGCGGCCATGCGCAAAAGCGTCTCGCCGTAGGATTGCTTTCTCTCCCGATCCATGGAGCGGAGAAGCGTTTCGTCACAGCTGAGCTCGCAGGCCCGGTTCAGCTCCCGGCGGATAAGCCAGGAGAGGGGATTGAACCAGTGCAGGCTGAGCACCAGGACTGCAAACCACTTGTACAGCGGGTCCCGCCGCCGGTAATGGCAGAGCTCGTGGCGCAGGATGTTCTCCAGCGTCTCCGGATCGGAGATGCCTTGGGGCAGAACGATCCGCGGGGAGAAGACCCCGAACATCAGGGGTGTTTGCAGCGCGGTACAGATGGAAAGCACCGGCTTTCTCCCCGGGATGCGGGTATAAAGGGCGCACAGAGCCGGATCAGGCTCCCGGAGAGCTGGCCGGAGCGCACGGCGAAAGCGCAGGTAGGAAACCAGCGGCCAGAGAAAGCAGAGCCCTGTCCCCAGTGCCCAGAGGGAGAGCCAGAGTGTGGGCGAGCGCCAGTCGATGCTGAGCGTGTGCGCGGCGGCAGGGGAAGGCGCTGGGAAGGATCCTGTCGCCTGCCCGTCCGCTTCCGGGACCGCCGGCGTCAGCACGGGGAGCTCGGAGAGCGGCGCAGGGGCCGGAAGCTCTGCCTGCACAGGAAGTTCGGTTTCCTCCGGCAGCCGCGGCGCGGTCAGGTGCGAGGGAGCGCTGCTGTTTGCCTCCTGCCCCAGAGGCACAAGACCCGGAAGGGGCAGCAGAAAGCGCAGCAGCACCAGCAGCCAGGCATAGTAATACAGCGTGCTGGAAAGACGCCTGCCCAGCAGTTTTTTCAAAAGCAGCAGCAAGAGCGCCAGGGCGCTGCCAGAGAGCGTCAGAGAGAGCAGTGTCTCCATCCCGTCAGTCCTCCACGTGGAACATCGCCTGCAGCTCCTCCAGATCCCGGCGGCTCAGCCCCTCGGAGTGGACCAGCGCCGCCACCAGATCCTTGGCACTGCCGTTGTAAAGGCGGCGGATCAGGTTCCCGGTGGCCCAGGCGTTGTACTCCTGTTCTGTGATGCGGGGGGAATAGTAAAAGACGTTCCGCTTTTCCTGGGCGATCACGCCCTTGGACACCAGGCGGGAGACCAGCGTCTTCACCGTGGTGGCCTCCCAGCCCCGGCTCCGCTGCAGAGCCTCGCGGATCTCCGTGACAGGCAGAGCGTCCTCCGCCTGCCACAGCAGCTTCATGACCTCCAGCTCGGAGTCGGAAATTTTATCGGCGAGAGAATCAGACATGGGGAGTCCTCCTTGTTGTCGAAGTTCAAAACGCTAAGAGATTACACGCGTAGTCCGGACAAGTACAACATAGCACAGGAGACTACAGTTGTCAACTATGAAATTCTGAAGAAATCATAAAAAGGGAGAGGTATCCCCCCGACCCTCGCAAGCTCGGGTCACCCCCCTTTAGGCAAGGGGGGCGTTTCGGACGCAAGCGGGAGCCGCCGATCAGAGAAGCGCCCTATGCGGGGGAAGGGAACATGTCATCCTGAGGAGACGAAGCCGACGAAGGATCTCGGAGGCGCCAGGCAGGAAGTTCCCCGGCACCAAATAATACCGACCTGCGCCGGGGGCGGGATCCTTCGGCTCGCTCCGCTCGCTCAGGATGACAGGCGGGGGATGGCGCGATCAGGGGATCGCGCCCTACGCGGGGACCTCATCCGCCCCAGTGTGCGCACTGGGGCACCTTCCCCGTGCGCGGGGAAGGCATTGGCGGACTCAACCGGGAGGAGAGTCGACTCCCGTGAGAGGCGCTGGTATTTCGGCGTTCCCTCTGTTATAGTAAGGCCATGAAAGAGATGCGGGACGCGGTCCCGCAGAAAGATCCAAGGAGGAAACCACATGGAAATGGGAAAAGAGATCCGCAGACTGCGCAATGAGAGAGGCCTGACCCAGGAGGCTCTGGCGGCGGACCTGCATGTGACGGCCCAGACGATCAGCAAATGGGAGTGCGGCAACAGCGTGCCCGACGTGCAGATGCTGCCGGAGATCGCCGTGTACTTCGGCGTCACCATCGACCAGCTCTTTGCCATGAGCCCGGAGCAGCAGCTGGAGCGGATGGAAAATCACATCTACGCCCGTGGCCTCTTCCCCGAGGCGGAGCAGCGGCAGCTGGAGCAGCAGCTCAAGGCCATCGGAGAGGATCCGGCCATGACCGGGAAGACCGAGACGCTGCTGGCAAAGCTCTACAACAACCAGGCAGAGCAGTACCGGATGCTGGCCGTGGAGCACGGAAAGATCGCCGTGGAAAAGACCGGCGGCGACCGGGACGCGATCAGCGAGCTCGCCAATGCCTGGGGAAGCTACATCCCCGACTGGTGCGTCCGCAACCACCACGCCCTCATCGCCTGGTTCGGCGACTACTGCCGCCGCAACCCCAATAACCGCGCCGCCCTCATGTGGCTGCTGGACAATCTCATCGACGACCGACGCCTGACCGAGGCAAGGGAGTGGCTGGAGAAGCTGGCCGCCATGGACGACAGCTTCCGTGTGCCCCTGTACCGCTATCTCGTCGCCCAGGCGGCGGGAGACGGGGAAGAAGTGGAAAAGCAGCTCCGGACCCTGGAGGACCTGGCGGAGAGCGAATGGTGCTGTGCCGCCACCCTGGGGGACATCTACACCCAGCGGCAGGACTACGACCGGGCCATCGCCTGGTACCGCAGGGGCCAGGAGCTGCAGCCCGCCCCCAAATTCACCGACAGCGCCATGAGCATCGCCCATATCTGCGAGATCCGGGGCGACAAGGCCGGGGCCGTCGCCGCCTACCGGGAGCAGCTGCGCCTGATGCGGGAGGACTGGGGCATCGCCGGCGGCGAGGACTACGCCCAGGTGGAGCGGGCCATCCACAAACTGCAGGAGTAAGGGACCCCTATTCCCCAGTGTGCGCACTTACTACAAGTTCTTGGCGACGTAGGAGCTTTAGAACTTGTGTATGCCGTGTAGGGGACTTCCCCCAAAGGGGGAAGCAAGGATATGAGGAATAACAGAGCAGAATGGCACAAAGAACCTGCACGGTCACAGGACCGCGCAGGTTCTTTTCCGCGTATTTGCTTTTTTGGAGCGGCCCCGCCTTACACCGCAGCGTATCCGGCGCGGTAGGCCTGCAGGTTCAGCTCCTTGAATTTGGGCGGGACGGTCTCGGCGATGACGGCTTCCCAGTCGATATCGTCCATGTGCAGGGCCTTCACCATGCCGCCGAAGAGGACGATGTTCATGCACTTGGCATTGCCCAGATCCTCCGCGATCTTCTCCGCGTTCAGGACCAGGCAGCGGTAGTGCTTCTGCATGGCCTCCAGGCAGCCCTCCGGATACTCGCAGAGCCCGGCGGCGATGCTGGAGGAGGCCATCTCATAGTCGTTGATGACGGCGACGCCCTCCGGCTTCAGGAAATCCGCGTAGCGGACGGCTTCCATCTTTTCAAAGGCCACGATGATATCCGCCGCGCCCTTGCCGATGACCGGGGACCAGACCTTGTCGCCCCAGTGAACCTGGGTGGAGACGCTGCCGCCCCGCTGGCTCATGCCGTGGACCTCGGACATTTTGACGTCATAACCGGCCTTCATCAGGCCGTTCACCAGCACCTTGGCGGTGAGGATGGCGCCCTGGCCGCCAACGCCCACCAGCAGCGCGCTTTTGGTTTCTCTCATGCCGCTCACTCCTTCCTCGAAATGGCGCCCTTGGGGCAAACCTGGGCGCAGACGGTGCAGCCCACACACTGATTCTGGTCGATGCGGGCCTTCTTGTTCTCCACCAGGATGGCGGGGCAGCCCACCCGCAGGCAGCTCTTGCAGCCGATGCACTTGTCCGTGTCCACCACGCACTTGCCAATGTCGTGCTTGATGCCCTTGATGAGGAGACACGGACGGCGCACCACGATGGCGGCGGGCACTTCGGAGGCGGCGGCCTTCATGACAGCCTCGTCCATGGCCTTCAGATCCTGGGGATCCACGATCTGGATGAATTCATAGCCCATGGAGGCCAGGATCTTTTCGATGCGCAGCATCTCGGCGATCTCCCCCTGGAGGGTCTTGCCGGAGCCGGGATTGTCCTGATGGCCGGTCATGCCGGTGATGGAGTTGTCCAGCACCACGGGGATCATGGGGCCCTTGTTGTAGATGATCTCGGCGGCGCCGGTCATGCCGCTGTGGAAGAAGGTGGAGTCGCCCACCACGCCGAAGACCTTCCGGGGATCGCCGGTGAGGGCCAGGGTCTTGGCCATGCCCATGCCCACGGTGAAGCCGCCGCCCATGCAGACGCAGGTGTCCGCCGCGTTGAGGGGAGCGGCGCCGCCCAGAGTGTAGCAGCCGATATCGCCGGTGACGATGAAGTTCTTGTGCCGGGACATGGTGTAGAAGAAGCCGCGGTGGGGGCAGCCGGGGCAGAGAGCGGGGGGACGGGATACAGCGCTCACGCCCAGATCGGGGGCCTGGGGCTTTTCGCCGAAGAGCCGCTCCTTCAGCAGCTGGGGATTGAACTCATACAGATTGCCGGTGAGCTCCTTGCCCACGCAGTCGATGCCGGCGGCCTTGATCTGCTCCTCCATGAAGGGGTCCAGCTCCTCAATGACGTAGAGCTTTTCCACCTGGGCGGCAAAGTCCCGGATGAGCTTCATGGGCAGGGGATTGGTCAGGCCCAGCTTCAGGAAAGAGGTGTCCTCGGGGAAAATATCCCTGGCATAGAGATAGGAGATGGAAGCGGTGATCACGCCCACCTTGTGGCCGCGGATCTCCATCTTGTTGAGGCAGCAGGTATTGCCGTACTCCTCCAGCTCCTTCATGTGCTTTTCCACCTTGGGGTGGTTGCGGTAGGCAAGGGCGGGGGAGCAGGAGAATTTGCCGGGGTTGCGGACATAGGGCTTGATCTCGACTTCTTCCCGCTGGCCCAGCTCCACCAGACTCTTGGAGTGGGAGACGCGGGTGGTGGTGCGGAAGAGCACCGGCGCGTCAAACAGTTCGGAGATCTTGTAGGCCTCCTTCATGAAGTCCTTGCACTCCTGGGAGTCGGATGGCTCCACCAGGGGGATCTTGGCGGCCCGGGCGTAGTGCCGGTTGTCCTGCTCGTTCTGGGAGGAGTGCATGCTGGGATCGTCCGCCGTGACGATGACCATGCCGGCGTTCACGCCGTTGTAGGCGGCGGTGAACATGGGGTCGGCCGCCACGTTCAGCCCCACATGCTTCATGGCGCAGAGGCTTCTTGCCCCGGCGATGCTGGCGCCGTAGGCCACCTCCAGAGCCACCTTTTCGTTGGGGGCCCATTCGCAGTACAGTGCGTCCTTGAACTGGGGAAGATTCTCGAAGATCTCGGTGCTGGGCGTGCCGGGATAGGCGGAGCACATGCGCGCGCCGGCCTCATAGGCGCCGCGGGCAATGGCCTCGTTCCCGGATAACAGAACCTTGTCCATAAGCTTTCCTTCCTTTCTGACGAATGATGAGACGAAAAGATTTTCTGCAGATTCTATTCTACAAAAGCTCTTGAAATGTGTAAAATACTTCCTTATAATAGGGATATAAGAATTGCTTATAAAGATAAGAGGATGTGATTTTATGACCACCACCCAGGCCCTCTATGTGCTGGAGGTGGCCGCCTGCCGCAGCATGTCCCGGGCGGCCCAGCGGCTCTATGTGTCCCAGTCCGCCATTTCCCAGCAGATCCAGAAGCTGGAGCAGGAGCTGGGCTGCGCCCTCTTCACCCGCACGGCGGCAGGGCCGGAGCTCACCGCCGCGGGGGAGAGCTTCTGCCATCAGGCCCGGCCCGTGATCGACGCCTGGCAGAAGCTCTGCCAGGATCTGAACGCGGATAACATCACCGCCAAAAAGCAGCTGCGCATCGGGCTGGGCTCCCGGGTCTATTCCAACAGCCTCTTCCAGGACATCGTCCGCTTTTTCGACGACCGGCCGGAGATCGAGGTGTCCTTCCACACCGAGGCGGGCATGGATTTTATCCAGTCCCTCCGGCAGCAGCAGGTGGATCTGGTGCTGGACCGACTCCCGACGGAGGACTATCTGGACCGGCAGCCGGAGTATTATAACCTGCCTCTGGTGCGGGAGCGGCAGTGCATGCTCATGGCCCGGCGGGACCCCAGGGCCGGTCTGGAGGAGATCTCCATTGCCGCGCTGGAGGGGGCAACGGTGATCTCGGGCCTGGAAAACTCCGCCGAGGACCGGCAGCTCAAGGAGCTCTGCCGCCGCCACGGCATCAGCCTGAGCCGCGTCTACCGCTCCGACGGCATTGACACCAACATGAGCATGGTCCGGGGCGGGGTCGGGGTGGTGCTGGGGCCGGAATCCTTTGCCCGCTATTACAACGTTGCGGCGGTGCCCCTGTCGCCGGAGACGGAGGCCTCCCTGCGTTTCATCTGCCTGACGAGCCTGCTGCAGCGCAAGGAGATCCGGGAGCTGCGGGATCACCTGCTGCGCATCTGCCGGGAGCACAAGCTCCTGGACGGGGGAGAGAGCCAGTCTTCGGCCGCAGAGAGAAAAGAATCACGTAAGACTTGAAAAAAGACGCGGCAAGTATTATAGTCTCTACCATCGGGAAAAACGCCCGTCCTCTGCCAGAAGGGGCAGAGATCGGACTGTTCATTCACACCGGGAATTTTTTCGTGCAAAAGGAAGAAAAACTATGCTGATACCTGTGCTCCTGTTCCTCGTGGGCTTTGGGCTGCTCATCAAGGGCGGCGACTGGTTTGTGGACGGCTCCGTGGGCATTGCCCGCCGCTTCCACCTGCCGGAGCTGCTCATCGGCGCCACCATCGTCTCCATCGGCACCACCCTCCCGGAGGTGATGGTCTCCAGCCAGGCCGCCATGCAGGGCAACGCCGGCATCAGCTACGGCAACGCCATCGGCTCGGTGATCTGCAACACCAGCCTCATCGCCGCCATCACCATCTCCGTGAGCCCCGGGAAGGTCAATCCCAGATCCTTTGCTCTGCCCACCGCCTTCTTCTTCGCCGCGGCGCTTTCCTATGCGCTGGTGGCCTGGACAGTGGGCAGCTTCCAGCGTTGGATCGGGCTTTGCTACCTGGCGGTGTTCGTGCTGTACATGGTCATCTCCACGCTGCAGATGAAGAAGCACCCGGAGCTGGCCGAGGAGGAAGACGAGGAAGGCGGAGAAGGGGACAAGCCCCGGACCTTTGCCATGGAGCTTCTGCTGCTGGTCATCGGCGCGGCGGCCATTGCCGTGGGCGCACGCTTCCTGGTGGATAACGGCACCAAGATCGCCGCGGCCCTGGGCGTGCCCGACTCGGTCATCGGCCTGACCATGGTGGCTCTGGGTACCAGCCTTCCGGAACTCATCACCGCCATCACAAGCCTGGTGAAGGGCCACGGTTCCCTGTCCCTGGGCAACATCATCGGCGCCAATCTCTTCAACATCATCCTGGTCAGCGGCATGGCCATCTCCATTTCGCCCTTCGCCATCCCGGCGGAAAAGACCCTGCCCGGCGGGGCCAATTCCAGCCTTGTCATCGATCTGCCGGTGATGCTGGCTGTCATGGCGATCATGTGCCTGCCCGCCCTGAAAAAGGGCGCGCTGAAGCGCTGGCAGGGGATCCTGCTGCTTTGCATCTACGCGGCCTTCACGACCTATCAGTTCGTGAGCTGATCTCGTCCCTCCCATGGCAAGCGCCGATCCCCCGCGAGGCGGACGTCGAATGAGGAAGAACAGGAGCCGCAATGCTCCGCCAAAAAGAAAAAGGCAATGGACGGATACGAAAATGAGTATCCGTCCATTGTTTTTTCGTCAACGGAGGATCCCGGGAAAGAAAAATCTGAAAAGATAAGAAATCTTTAGATTCTTTGGCGGAAAAATGTGGTATCATGGAGAAAAACGAGAGCGGGAGGAAAGAAAGATGAAAAGACGCTGGACCGCGGCGCTGCTGGCGCTGCTGCTCCTGGCCCTCTGCGGCTGCGCTTCCCGGGGACAGGAGAGTGCCGAAGTGTCCGCGGCGCTGCCCGAACAGAGCGCCGCGCCCGAGACAACGGCGGCCCCCGCCCCCGCGGCGACAGAGGCCCCTGCTCCTTCGGCAGGTGAGGCGCCGAAGCTGGGCGCGGCGGCGGAGCCGGTCCAAACGGAGACCGCGGAGCCCTCCCCGACGGGGAGTCCGGAGCCGGCAGAAGAAGAGGAGATCCGACTCACCACCCACTGGCAGATGGCCTATGCGGCGCTGCTGGAAGATCCGGCCCTGCTGGATCAGGTGATCGGACAAAACGGGGACTACCGCAAGGGCTACTTCGGCGGCTGGGACAATACCGGCTATCAGCTGCCCTTTTCCTCCTACGCCGCAGCGGACCTGGACGGGGACGGGATCCCGGAGCTGCTGCTGGATTCCGCGGAGATGGGGCTTGTGGACCTGATCGGCTGGAACGGGGACTATGTGTACATCGGCTACGACGATTATCTGGGCTTTCTGCCGGAGTATGGCGCGGCTCTGGTCCACGGGCACTGGCACGGCGCGGGCGGCTCCTATTTCTACGAGTATTCGGTGAGCAGACTGCCCCAGCATGAGCTGCTGGCCTATTTCGATCACAGCGAGCCTGGCTTCGGCGAGATCGTGTGGAGCTTTCTGGAGGAGGGCGGCAGCTGGTACAACGGTTCCGCCGAGGGGGACAGCGCCCGCTATGACGCCCTGGTCCGGCAGTATGTGAACCCGGCCCTGCGCCTGGAGGATCTGGATTTCTATCCCCTGGATTCCCTCCAGGGCCTTGCCGAGCCCCAGGAGCTCTCCGGCCTGCCCACGCTGGAGGAAGTGGCCCGCCGCTTCCCCGGGACCTGCAAACGTTTCCTGGAGGAGAAGGGGTGGCAGGCTCTTGGCCTGAACCTGGCGGCGGAGGGCCTGGAGGCAGCCCTCTGGGATCTGGACCGGGACGGCGTGCAGGAGCTTCTGCTGCGTGATTCGGCAGTCTGCTTCCTGTTCCGCTATGACGGCGCAGGGGACCGGATGGAGTACTTGGGCGAAGCCCGGGGCGAGATCGTCGGCGTCATGGGCAGCGAGCTTGCCGCCCGCGCCGTGGGGGGCTGGACCCTCTACACCAAGAGCCGGGGCACGCTGCACAGCGGCTTCTTCACCAATTTCTCCGAGGAGTACACCAGCCTGATCGGCTGGGTCACGCCCCAGGCGCTGGCCGCAGGCCTGTTGTGATGCAGGCAAAGGCAAATGGCTTCTGTCAGAACAGACTGCACATCAAAAAAAGCACCCCTGGAGTGACCATTCACCCAAGGAGGATTCTTTGTGGCATACAACAACCTGCTGAAAGAACATGAAACGGGCTCGTTGCACAATAAACGCACAGCCCAATCAGCACCGTAGGGGAGGGGCTTGCCCCTCCCGGCAGCAGGAGACATAGATTCAAGAAACGGTTCGGCGAATTCGCAGATTGTACGAATTCGCCGAACCGTTTCTCACAATACACCCAGGTTCTGCCGGGAGGGCACAAGGCCCTCCCCCTACGTTATGATCAAGGGTTTGCGCTCTTTTTTGTGTTTTCAACGCGCCAGTTTTGCCTGTTTGCTCTGGACTGTGTGGGGTAAAATCCGATGGATAAACCTATGGACAACACTGCAAAATGATGATTGCCTTTGCCTTTATTTCTTCTCAATATATTTCAAATGATCGTTTTCGAGCATCCGGGCCTGTCTCTGCGGAAGAACTGACATCAAATACTTGTACGTTTTCTCGCGGAAAACCATTTTTATTCGTGTGTCAGAAGGTGCCCATCGGTTGATGCTGTACCTGTACTTTTCGTCAAAGGGTTCAATTGATAGAAATATATAGTGACGGGTATTGCCAAATACACTATGTTGAGAGTTCATAAACGCATGACGGTATAACCCAATCCCGCATCCCTGACATTTGTCATATGGTAACAGATAGTCCTTATGAAACAAAACAGAAACTCTTACAGCTTTACCCGAAAAGATTCCCCACGCATAGAGCGACTTTCTTCTTTTCCAAACGAAGATTGCCCACAATATGCTGCAGAAAAAGCAAAGGAAAAATACAAAAACGGTTGCCGCGCTTACTTCTGACAGCAACGCCAGGACTCCAAAAATAATAGGGTAAATGATAAAACAAGGAGACAAGACAGCAGCAAAGGCTGAGCCAAGAAACAGCTTCATATTCTAATCCCTTCTATCATTTTTCGTCTGCAACAATACTATCATATGCCTTCCCGCAGAGTCAATCTTTACTGTGAAGTTCATTTTTTCGCATATTTACACATCGAGGGAGGCACTTCCTTATGAAATGCCTCCCTCGGGGGTGCTTTTTGCTGCGTTTGTTATTCGGGAAGATTCAGCATGAAGTTCATGCCGTCGCCCAGGACGGTGCTGGGCAGGATGCCGTTCCACTGCTTGATCCAGTAGTACTGGATGAGCGCGGGGGTGAGGGACTCGGAGATCCGCTTGTTCATCTCGGCCTCTTTCTCACCGGCGTAGAGAGCGGCTTCGGCCTGGACCTTCACCACCTCCAGCTCGGCGTTGGCGGCGATGACGGCCTTTTCGGCCTCGGCGTTGGCGGCAATCACCGCCCGCTTGGCGGTGGCTTCCTCCTCCATGGTCTTCTGGGCCTGCTGGGTCTCGGCGGTGAGTTTGTTCTGGGCCGCTACCTGCTTGGCCTCCACGGCGGTGGTGAAGGCGTCGGTAAAGTCGATGTCCTCGATGGCGATGGAGACGATGGTGATGCCGTAGGGCTTCATGTCCTCCGAGGTGCTCTCGGCGATCAGATCGGAGAGGGCGTTGCGCTTGGCGATGAGGTTTTCCGCGGAATACTGGGAGAAGACGGCTTTGGTGTTCTCCAGGATCCGGGGGTACATCACGTTCTCGTAATAGCCCACGCCCACGGTGCGGTAGAGCTCCTGGGCGGTCTCCTGGTCGATGCAGTAGTTCACGCTGAGCTGCAGGTCCACCTGCTGGATGTCGCTGGAAAAGGCCTGGGTGACGATCTGCACCTTCTGGGTGCGGTTGTCCATCTTCACCACGTCCTGCCAGGGCAGGATCAGGTGGGCGCCGGCGGAGAGGGTCCGCTGCTCCACCCGGCCGAAGGTGGTGATGATGCCGGTGTAGCCCGTGGGCACCACGGTGACGCTGCCCAGGATCAGGGCTGCCACCAGCACCACAAGGGCAAGGGCCTGGGCGGGACGCCGCTTCCAGCTGTAGCGCCCGGTCTTTTTTGTCTTTGTGACCCCACGGGCGTCGGTCACGACGGTCTCCTCCGGCTGCAGCCCCAACATAATAAAGAGCACCACAGCCGCGATCAAACCAAGAATCAGAATAAACATTCCTCCAACCTCCTTCCGTCTATCCCGTATGGTTTGGCTTACGCTTATATGGACGGAGAAGGCGAAAAAAGGTTCCCGAAAATCGGTGGGATCGTGTCGGAAATCGGGAGGAGGGTGCGCTGCAAAACATGAAAAAGAGCGCAAAGCCCATGGTCATAACGTAGGGGAGGGCCTTGTGCCCTCCCGGCGAAACCCAGCCATGTTGTGAGAAAATGTTCGGCGAATTCGTACAATCTGCGAGTTCGCCGAACATTTTTGCAAATCTGTGTTTCCGACTGCCGGGAGGGGCGAGCCCCTCCCCTACGGTGCTGAGCTCCTGCTTCTTATACGATCTGGAAGAGGTAGAATTTCAGATAATCCGTCTCCGGCACGTTCCAGAGGATGGGGTGATCCGGCCCCTGCTGGCGCACCTCGATCTGCCTCAGCTGCACATTGGCCTGGCGGGCTGCGGTGCGCAGCATCTGCTGGAAGCGCTCGTTGGGCATGAAATGGCTGCAGGAGGCGGTGGCCAGATATCCGCCCCGGGGCAGGAGCTTCATGGCCAGATAGTTGATCTCCCGGTAGCCCCGCTCCGCCGCATCCGCTGTTTTGCGGGATTTGGTAAAGGCGGGCGGGTCCAGGATGATGAAGTCAAAGGGCTTGTGGGCCCGCTCGGCAAGCTCGGTGAGCCGGTCGAACACGTCGTGCTGCTGGAAATCCGCGATATGGTCCAGACCGTTGCGTTTGGCGTTGGCCTTTGCCATCTCCACCGCGGCGGCGGAGATGTCCCAGCCCTCCACATATTCCGCGCCGCCCTTGGCCGCGTTTAGGGCAAAGGAGCCGGTGTGGGTGAAGCAGTCCAGCACCCGGCGGCCTTTGGCGAGACGCGCCACAGCCAGGCGGTTGAACTTCTGATCCAGGAAAAAGCCGGTCTTCTGGCCGTTTTCCACGTCTACCTGATAGGTGATCCCGTTTTCGCAGATCTCCGTCAGGGGAGAGTCCGGGATCGGCAGGCCCGGCAGGGGATACCAGCCCTTGCCCTGCTCCAGCCCCTCCAGCTCCCGGATGGCCAGGTCGTTGCGCTCATAGAGCCCGCGGATGCTCTGCCCGTCCTCCTGCAGCACCTCCGCCAGAAGGGGAAACAGCAGATCTTTGATCCGCTCGATCCCCACGGAGAGAGTCTGCGCCACCAGAAGGTCGGAAAAGCGGTCCACCGTCAGGCCGGGGAAGCCGTCCGCCTCACCGAAAATGAGGCGGCAGCAGTCCGTCTGCCCGTCCATGACGGTCTTGCGGTAGTTCCAGGCGTACTGGATCCGCCGCTTCCAGAAGGCGGCGTCAAAGCTGTCGTTGGCGTTGCGGGAGAGGATGCGCACCCGGATCTTGCTGTGCTCGCTGAGAAAGCCGGTGCCCAGGTACCGGCCCTTGCCGCTGATCACGTCCACCAGACCGCCGTTGGGGCAGTCCCCCTCCAGGCGGACCACTTCGCCCTCGTAGACCCAGGGATGGCCGGCGGAGACCCAGTCGGCCCCCTTGGCGGAAATGATGCATTTGGGATAACTGCGTTCGATCTTCATGGCTTCCTCCAGGACTTTTTCTGCGATTTTACCATAAGCGGGGAAAAGATACAATGAAAAATGCTTCCGATTTCGCCCAAACTGTGGTAGAATCAAATGCGGAGATCCGAAGAAAAGGAGAATCGACCATGTCGTACAATGAAAACACCAAGCTGAGCCAGATCCTCAGCGAGTACCCCTGGCTGGAGGAGGAACTCCCCAAGCGTTACCCGGAACTGAAGGCCATGGACAATCCGGCGGCCCGCTTCATGCTCAAGCGCATGACCGTAAAGGACGCCAGCAAGCTCAGCAAGATCCCGGCGGAGAAGCTCATCGCAAAGCTGGAGAGCGTGATCCGCGAGCACGAAGGCAAGTAAACAGAAAAAAGCCTGGATGTGAAAACGCTTCACATCCAGGCTTTTTTCTCAAAACTGAAAACTGAACTCAGGCCTTGGGCAGCTGGATCTCGCGCACGTAGGGATCCCAGTGATCGGTAGCGGCGCAGATCTCGTCCCGCAGCGCGGCGGCGTCGTCCTTGTTGTCAAACTTGCCGGCCATGATCAGGTAGAAGAAGGGCATGCGGACCACGTAGGCGTCAAAGCCCTTTTCGATCAGCATATCCCGGGAGCGCTCGGCGCCCTTGAAGCTGTTGCCGGCGCCGTACTGGACGGCAAAGACAGGCGCGGTCTCTTCTTCATTGAGCGCCATGTCGATAAACGGGCCGCTGGGGTTCTCCCAGCCGCGGAAGGCCACCTTGTTGGCGACCAGAGGATCATGCCGGAAATTCTCGGCAAATTCGTCGATGGCTTCCTGGGGCAGGCGCACGTCGGTGACATAGGCGGTGTCCCGCTCGGTCTTCTTGTGGATCAGATCGCAGTAGGCCCAGGCTTCTTCCGCATGGGGGAACTTGCCGCTCATGATGCGGTAGCCGCCCTCCACCTCAAGGATGAAGCCGTCAAAGCCCTTGGAAAGCATGTAGTCGCGCACGCGCTCGGCGCCGGAGAGATTGCAGCCGGCGGATACCTGTACGGTGTATACAAAGACCTGGTTCTCATCGGACTGGTAAGTCTGCTCGGTGGTGTAGGTGTAGCCCGGGTTCTCCGCAAAGGCGACGGCGGAGAGAGAGCAAACGGTGATGGCTGCCAGAAGCAGCGCGATCACAGTGCGAATTCTTTTCTTCATATCAATTACCTCCATAACACGATACCATTATTATAGTCTCTTTTCCAAAAAATGCAATAGCGAGATGGCGTTTCCGGCGCAGGGACTTGCCCTCCGTTCAGTCCAGCGGCAGCTTGAGGGTGAAAATGATGGCGTCTCCCTCATAGGCGGCATGGATGCTGCCCTTGTGACCCTGGGCAATGGCCTGGGCCGCGGACAGGCCGATGCCGTTGCCGCCGGTCTCCCGGCTGCGGGCCTCGTCCGCCCGGAAAAAGCGGTCGAAGAAGCGCTCGGGGTCCGCCACCTTCTCCGCAACGCTGTTTTGCACCCGGAGCACAGCCTTGTCCTCCCTGCGCAGAGAGAGCGCCAGGCTGCCCCCCTCCGGGCAGTATTTCACGGCGTTGTCCAGCAGGATGGAGAGCAGCTGCCGCAGCTGCACGGGACTGCCGGAAACACTGAGCTCCGGGGCGATCACGGCGGTACAGTTGAGCCTTTTCAGCTCTGCCGGAGCGAGAAAGCTGTCCCAGACCTCCTGCGTCAGCGCGGAGAGGGAGACGCTCTGCCGGTCCTGCAGGGCGGCGCCCTCGTCATAGCGGGCCAGGGTCAGGAGATTCTGCATCAGGTCAGAGAGCCTGACCGTCTGGGAGAGGATGTTGCGGCTGTACTTGCTCTCGCCGCCCGTGAGCTCCAGGGCCTCGGCATTGGCCCGGATGATGGCCAACGGCGTCTTCAGCTCGTGGCCGGCGTCGGTGATGAAGCGGCGCTGCCGCTCCATATTCTCCGCGATGGGGCGGATGGCACGGCGGCTCAGGGCCCGGACCAGCAGCAGCATGGCAAGCCACGCGGCGATCCCGCCAAGCCCGGAGAGGGCGGCCACCCGCAGAAGCTCGTGGGTCTGCCGGCTCATGTCCAGGAACACCACGGTCCTGGTCTCCGGCGCGGGCCGGACGACCTGGTAGCGAAAAGAGCCGATCCTGCCGCATGCCTTGCCGGAATCCAAAGCCTGCCGCGCCAGGGAGACGGCCTCCTCCTCGCTGAGATCCGCCACGCGGCTCAGGTCGGAGCCCAGGAGGGCTCCCTCGGCGTCAAAGCGGACGGAGAAGGTCAGCGCGCTCATCCGATCCCCGGCGTCGGGGCTGCGGCGGAAGAGGCCGTTTCCCTCGTCCCACGGGAGGAAGGCGTCCCGGGGAGCCGGCCCGAAATCCTTCTGGGCCGCCAGGACGGAGAGCAGTTCCTCCCCGTCCCGGACGACGGAGAGAGCGTTGAACAGGTTGATGCCGCCCAGCAGCAGCACCAGCAGCACCGTGACCGCGATCATGGCGGTGACGGTGAAGCGTTTTTGCAGTGTGCGGATCATTTGGGCTCCTCCAGTGTGTAGCCGATGCCGCGGCGGGCCTTGATCTCCAACCCGGAGCCCAGCGCGGCCAGACGCTTGCGCAGATAGCTGAGGTAGACCCAGACCACGCCCAGGTCCGCCTCCGTCTCATAGCCCCAGACCTTCACCAGCATGTCCTCGGTGGAGAGGCAGCGGCCCCGGTTCAGCATCAGCAGCTCCATGAGCTTGTATTCCAGCTTCGGCAGAACAACGGCGTTTTCCCCGCAGCGCAGCTCCGCTGTCTGCTGGTTCAGCTCCAGATCCCCGCAGCGCAGCACCGTGGGGGTGAATTCCTCCCGCCTGCGCAGCATTGCCCGGACCCGGGCCAGCAGCTCTCCCATGGCGAAGGGCTTGGGCAGATAATCGTCCGCCCCCAGGTCCAGACCTTCGATCCGGTCCTCCACCTCGGCCTTGGCGGTGAGCAGCAGCACCGGCGTGCGGCAGCCCTCGCTCCTCAGCTGGCGCAGCACCTCCAGCCCGCTCAGCTTCGGCATCATCACATCCAGGATGATCCCGTCATACTCCTCCGCCCGGGCGTAATCCAGCGCGTCCCGCCCGTCATAGACGGCGTCCACACTGTATTTGTGATAGGTAAGGACGTCGGTCACGGCCTCGGACATGGCCCGTTCGTCCTCCGCATACAATAGCTTCATGTAGATCCCTCCCAGCTTGGTTCAGACTGCGGGATAGAGAAAGCAGGGGCGACAGCGATCGCCCCTGCTCTCGGCCCGCGCCTCAGCCGCGGCTCTGCAGATACTCCTGAATGGAGGCCAGGACCACGTCCACGTCCAGACCGTGGACGGCGCAGGCCTCTTCCAGGGACTCCCCGATGGAGGAGGGGCAGCCAACACAGTGCATGCCCGCCTGCATCAGAACATAGGCGATGCCCATGTCATACTCCAGCATGGCCCCCATGGTGGTTTCCTTGGTGATTTCCATGTGAGATCGTCCTTTCCCAGAATAATACGGTGCTTTCTTATGCTTTTCCCACCCAAAAGGCGGGTTTCTGTCAGCAGCCCTATTATAACAGCTTCAAAAGAAAAATCAAGAGGCCGGATAAGGGTATTAAACTGCGGCAAAAGTTGAGAAAAAACCGGAAAAGGAGATTGAAAAATAACATAGAATTAATAATTTACTGTTGCAAAGCGAGAAAGTATGTGGTACAATGAGCAAAAATTGAGTGCAACTTAATCTGATTTGTTCAAAATGGGAAAAATTGGATTATGACCGCTGCAGGGAGGCATTCACTTGTATCTGACAAAAAATGAACTGGAGATCATGGACGTTCTGTGGGAACAGCAGCGTCCTCTCTCCCGGGGAGAACTGCTCTCTCTCCCCAAAAACAAGACCTGGATGGACAGCTCCGTCCACATCCTTCTCAACAGCCTTCTTCGGAAGGGCGCGATCCGGGAGGCCGGTTATGCCAAGTGCGGCAAGACCAGCGGCCGGGTCTATGAGGCTGCGCTCAGCTGCGCGGAGTATTATATCACCACGCTGAGCTCCACCAAGGTGCAGCCCACGCTTCCCCAGCTGCTGGAGGCCTATCTGGCGGCGGTCCCGCTGGAGGACGAACAGAGAGAAGCGGCTCTGGCGCTTCTGCAGAAGTAACATAAGCAGAAGCTCAGACAGCGAAAACTCCCCGGACTTCATGAAGTGAAGTCCGGGGAGTTTTCTGTGTTCACGGGAGAAAAAGCAAAAACTTGGACGCGGAAAGCGCGCCTGTCTAAACAAAGAAAAGATACGAAAACGGGGCTGCCAAAAATCCGGCGCCGTTTTTTTGCAACTTGCACCAAAATTCCGCAAAGGGACTTTTTTCCGGCGTTTTCCTTGCATAACGAACCGCCCTGTGATAAAATACTGACAAGTATGCATAGTGGGATTTTCCTGTTCTTTTATGCAAAACTGCACTATCCGAGGGGGGACGTATATGGAGAATAAGGCCAAGATCATTACGGTCGCCGGCAAGGGCGGCGTCGGAAAGACGTCGATCTGCGCGTGCATCGTGAGGCTTCTTGCCGAGAAATATCCTGACAAGAAGATCCTCGCCATTGACGCGGACCCAGCCGTCGGTCTGTCGGTTGCTCTTGGCGTGGACGTGAAGATGACGCTGGATGATATCCGGATGAGCATCGTGGACAGCGTGGAAAACGGGGAGACCCGGGAGGCGCTGGAGCTTCTCAGCGAGGCCCGCTTCCGCATTTTCGACGCGCTGGTGGAGATGCCCGGCTTCGCTTTCCTGGCCATCGGACGGCCGGAGAGCTCCGGATGCTACTGCAAGGTCAATTCCTATCTGAAGGAAGTCATCGGCATCCTGGCCAACAGCTTTGACTATGTGGTCATTGACGGCGAGGCCGGGATCGAACAGATCCAGCGACGCGTGATGGAAAAGGTCACCCACCTGCTGCTGATCACCGATCAGAGCAAGAAGGGCGGCCAGGTCATCACCACCATCAAGGGTGTGGCGGACGATCTGATCTCCTACGAGAGGATCGGCGCCATCATCAACCGGGTCACCAATCCGGAGCTCGTGCCGCTCATGCAGGTGCCCGGTGTGGAGATCCTCACCGCGATCCCAGCGGACAGCGCTTTTGCGGCAAACGACATCAAGGGCAAGAGCGTTATGGAGCTGCCCGCGGATTCCTCCATGCTCAAGGGAGTGCAGGAAGCGCTCCGGAAAATAGAAATTCTATGAAGAAGAGGTGTAACATTTGAAAGATCTTAAGCATCTGATCTACTTCGAACGTCTGCTTGAGAACGCCGACAATGAGCTCGTGGAAAAGGCCAAGGCCGACGGCGGCGTCTGCCTGGGCTATACCTGCTTCCACATCCCCGAGGTGCTGCTCAATGTGGACAACTGCTTCTCCACCAGACTGCGCGCACCCAACACCGGCTCCATCGACATCGCCACCTACTACATGTCCAACTACACCTGCGAGTTCGCCCGCGCCCTGCTGGAGCGCGCCATTGAGGGCGGCTACCAGTTCCTGGACGCGCTGATCGGCGTGGACGCCTGCTCCATGATGAACCGCTCCATGGAGCACTTTGAGATCCTGCAGGTCAATGACAAGCCCAACTTCTTCGTCACCCACACCGACATGCCCTTCAAGATCACCGACTACACCATCAAAGCCTATGTGCAGCAGATGCAGGCCCACGTGCTGGACCGCATCCACGAGGTCTTCGGCGCCGACGTCTCCGACGCCTCCATCCGCAAGGCGGTGGAGCAGCACAACGAGGTCTGCCGGATCATCTCCGAGATCCGCGAGATGCGCAAGGCCGAGAATCCCGTCATCACCGGCTATGAGTTCCACGTGCTGAACCTGGTGACCTATGTCTGCCCCAAGGCCCTGATCCTGCCCTACCTGCGGGAGACCCTGGAGGAGCTGAAGACCCGCGAGCCCGACGTCAAGAGCCCCTTCCGCGCCCGCGTGGCCATCGTCGGCTCCGAGATCGACGACCCCAGCCTCACCAAGCTCATCGAGGGCTGCGGCGCCCTGGTGGTTTCCGACCGCTACTGCTTCGGCTCCACCCCCGGCCGCGAGGTCATTGAGCTCAACGACGAGGAGGACGCCCTGACCCAGATCTGCCGCCACTACATGGAAGTCTCCGAGTGCGCCCGCTACATCTCCGACGAGAAGGTGCTGCAGCGCCGGGAGACCGCCGACCGCCTGGCCAAGGAATTCAACGCCGAAGGCATCATCTACGAGCAGATGAAGTACTGCGACTACTGGGGCTTCGAGCGCGCCCTGGTCAGCCACATCATGCACGATGAATACGGCTGGCCCGTCCTCTCCATCGACCGTCTGTACAACAACGGCAACTCCGGTCAGCTGCGCACCCGCGTGCAGGCTTTCGTGGAGTCTCTGGAGATCAAGCGCATTCATAAAGAGGAGGGTAAAGCATAATGGCAAAGGTTCAATATCCCAACCCTAAATTCTGGAAAGCCAAAGACAATATCAACTGGAAAAAGCAGGGCGAAAACCTGATGGAGGTCATGGGCATCTTCGGCGACATGCTGAAGGAGACCGACTGGAAGGCCTTCGGCAAGGGAGCCATTGAGGGCTGCAAGGCCGATATCGAGCGCATCAAGGGCGAGTACAAGGACTTCATGGCCCTGGACAATGCCGAGAAGTGGGACCGCGTGGTCAACGGCGAGCGCAGCCTGGGCCGCCTCTACCGCAAGGGCGCCATGGCCACCGTCCGCCGCGAGTGGCGCGGCGTGAAGGACACCGCCTATGACTTTTATGAGTGGGCCCACATGTGGGGCATGCTCCTCATGACCTTCTCCAAGGACCTGATCCCCGCCATGAACAGCGCGCTGTGGTACCGCTGGATGATCTCCTACTTCTGCTGCCACGGCTTTATGGACAAGAACATCCTGGGTCTGCGCGGCTCCAACCTGCGCATGAGCCATGAGGTCACCTTCCAGATCTTCCGCTACGTGGCGGAGAACCTGGTCTTCCTCTCCAAGGCTGACCGGAAGAACGGCAACAGCGAGGAGCTCAACAAGATGCTCTTCACCTTCGACGAAATGACCATGGGCCAGATCGCCGCCGGCTTCCCCGATCTGCTTGCCATTCCGCACCAGCTGCTGCCCATGTTCCTGGTCTCCGAGATCGACCAGCTGGTCTGCATCCCCTATATTGACGCTGTTGAGAGCTACGGCCTGCCCTCCGACACCTGCCCGGTGCCTTCTTCCGAGTGCGGCGCCCTGGTCATCAACGCCCTGCCCGACATGGGCTCTCTGTTCATCTCCAGCTCCATGCCCTGCGACGGCTCCACCATGGCTTCCTCCTACTTTGCCCGCCGCTTCCCCAACACCCCCGTGTTCCACCTCTGCTTCCCCGTGCGTTATCTGGACGATGAGAACACCGTGCAGTACGCCGCCGAGGACATCAAGGCCTGCATCAAGGCCATCGAGGACGCCACCGGCGCCAAGTGGAGCTGGGATGCCTACTTCACCGCCATGAAGCGCTTCAACCAGGAGACCGACCTGGAGCTGCAGAAGTGGGAGATCAACAAGTCCGCCTATCCCCAGTTCATCGGACCGAGCTATGAGCTCTTCCGCAAGTGGAACTACGAGATGGACGGCGGCATCGATCCCCGCGTCCTGCCCTCCATGGAGAAGGTCAACAAGATGCTCATGAAGGCCTATGAGAACCGCGAGACCGCCTGGCCTGCGCGCAAGATGCGCTACCGCGCCATCGTGTGGTCCTGCCCGGCCCATTACTACGCCAACTTCTCCAACTGGCTGGCCAACTGCTGGGGCATCAACGTCCTGGTGGAGATGGAGTCTCTGAACTTCACCAAGCACCTGGAGACCGAGGACAAGGAAGAGGCGCTGCGTGACCTGGCCCGTCTGTACGAGCGCATGGTCATGCGCCGCCACACCAACGGCGGTTACCAGAACGTGGTGGACGAGTGCTGGCGCCAGGTGGAAGCCTGGAACGCCCCGCTGGTCATCATGTACCAGAACGTGGCCTGCAAGAACATGGCCACCGTGCAGGGCATCCTGGACGAGCAGGGCCGTCAGCGCGGCTACGACCTGATCTGGGTCGAGCACGACCTGATGGATCCCCGCACCGTCTCCCGCCGCACCATGCGCGACAAGGTCAACGAGTACATGCGCACCGTCAAGCGCGCCGAGCCCGTGGACCCGTCCCTGGTGGAGTTCGAGGACGAAGTCTGCATGTGATCGAAAAGGCAGGGCCTTTTCGATCAGAAGCCTTCCCCTTGAGGGGAAGGTGCCCCAGTGCGCAAACTGGGGCGGATGAGGTGAGAACAATCCGGCAGAGCTGGACAAGAAACGAACACCTCATCAGTCAGCCTGACGGCTGACAGCTTCCCCTCGAGGGGAAGCCAATAAAGAATTAACGGAGGTTATTATAAACATGAAGTATTTCGGCGGTTGTGACGTAGGATCCACCTACACCAAGGCAGTCATTCTGGACGAGAACGGCAAGATGGTAGCCGACACCACCATCAAGAGCAAGATCAATTCCGAGCAGAGCGCCATCGCGGCGATGGACGAAGTGCTGAAGAAGGTCGGCCTGCAGAGCAGCAAGGAGCTGGAGTACCTGATCGGTACGGGCTACGGCCGCAACAAGGTTCCCTTTGCGGACGAGAACATTTCCGAGATCAGCTGCCACGCCATGGGCGTGCACGTGACGGATCCCAGCGTGAAGGCCATCATCGACATCGGCGGCCAGGACGTCAAGGGCATCAGCATC
>ONCI01000102.1 GCA_900316255.1 uncultured Eubacteriales bacterium
GACGTGTTCACCTCCATCCACGTGGAGGAGTATGAGTGCGACGCCCGTGACACCAAGCTGGGACCCGAGGAGATCACCCGGGACATCCCCGGCGTGGGCGACGATGCGCTGAAGTACCTGGACGAGCGCGGCATCATCATGGTGGGCGCCGAGGTCACTGCCGGCGACATCCTGGTGGGCAAGGTAACCCCCAAGGGCGAGACCGATCTCACCGCGGAGGAGCGCCTGCTGCGCGCCATCTTCGGCGAAAAGGCCCGCGAAGTCCGCGACACCTCCCTGAAGGTGCCTCACGGCGAAAGCGGCATCATCGTGGACGTGAAGGTCTTCACCCGCGACAACGGCGACGAGATGAACCCCGGTGTGAACCAGGTCGTCCGCGTCTATATCGCCCAGAAGCGCAAGATCTCCGTGGGCGACAAGATGGCCGGCCGTCACGGCAACAAGGGCGTCGTCTCCCGCATCCTGCCCCGTGAGGATATGCCTTACCTGCCCGACGGCACCCCGCTGGACATCGTGCTGAATCCTCTGGGCGTTCCCTCCCGTATGAACATCGGTCAGGTGCTGGAGGTCCACCTGGGCTACGCGGCTCAGGCTCTGGGCTGGAAGGTGGCCACCCCCACCTTCAACGGCGCCAACGAGACCACCATTCGCGAGACCCTGAAGCTGGCCGGCCTTCGCGAGGACGGCAAGAGCGAGATGTACGACGGCCGCACCGGTGAGAAGTTCGACAACGACGTCACCGTGGGCTGGGTGTACTTCCTGAAGCTGCACCACCTGGTCGACGATAAGATCCACGCCCGTTCCACCGGCCCCTACAGCCTGGTCACCCAGCAGCCTCTGGCCCTGGAGGCTTACGGCGCTGCCTACACCCTGCAGGAGATCCTGACCGTCAAGTCTGACGATGTCACCGGCCGTGTCAAGACCTACGAGGCCATCGTCAAGGGCAACAACATCCCGCAGCCGGGCGTGCCCGAGAGCTTCAAGGTCCTGGTCAAGGAGCTGCAGAGCCTGTGCCTGAACGTCCGCGTGCTGGACGAGCAGGGCGAGGAGATCGAGCTCAAGGACGATGATGAAGACGATTTCATCCCCGATATGAAGGATGAGATGTACGCCGCCGATGACAGCGAGATCGAAGAAAGCGGCTTCAGCATCGAGGACGTGCCCGAGGATGAGCTCGGCGCCGACTTCGGTATGGATTTTGAGAACGAAGAGGAGGATCTGTGATGAGCTACACACCTTTTGATGCCATTCAAATCGGCATTGCTTCTCCGGAAATGATCCTCAGCTGGTCTCACGGCGAAGTAAAGAAGCCCGAGACCATCAACTACCGCACCCTGAAGCCCGAGCGGGACGGCCTGTTCTGCGAGCGCATCTTTGGACCCACCAAGGACTGGGAGTGCCACTGCGGCAAGTATAAGAAGATCCGCTACAAGGGCAAGATCTGCGACCGCTGCGGCGTCGAGGTCACCAAGTCCAAGGTCCGCCGTGAGCGCATGGGCCATATCGAGCTGGCTGCCCCTGTGAGCCATATCTGGTACTTCAAGGGCATCCCCAGCCGCATCGGCCTGATGCTGGATCTGACCCCCCGCACCCTGGAGAAGGTGCTGTACTTTGCCAATTATATCGTCATCGACCCCGGCTTCACTCCCCTGGAGAAGTGCCAGATCCTCTCCGAGCGGGAATACCGGGAGATGCGCGAGAAGTATGAGGACGACTTCAAGGCCGGCATCGGCGCCGAGGCCATCAAGGAGCTGCTCCAGCAGATCGACTGCGAGAAGCTGGCCCAGGAGCTGCGCGAGGATCTGAAGAACGCCTCCGGCCAGAAGAAGGCAAAGATCGTCAAGCGTCTGGAGGCCGTGGAGGCCTTCCGCATCAGCGGCAACCGGCCCGAGTGGATGATCATCGACATTCTGCCTGTGATCCCGCCCGAGATCCGCCCCATGGTCCAGCTGGACGGCGGCCGTTTCGCCACCTCCGACCTGAACGACCTGTACCGCCGCGTCATCAACCGCAACAACCGCCTGAAGAGACTGCAGCAGCTCAACGCGCCCGACATCATCGTCCGCAATGAGAAGCGCATGCTCCAGGAGGCTGTGGACGCCCTCATTGACAACGGCCGCCGCGGCCGTGCCGTCACCGGCGCCAACTCCCGCGCCCTCAAGTCCCTGAGCGATATGCTCAAGGGCAAGCAGGGCCGCTTCCGTCAGAACCTGCTGGGCAAGCGCGTGGACTACTCCGGCCGTTCCGTTATCGTGGTCGGCCCGGACCTGAAGATCTACCAGTGCGGCGTGCCCAAGGAGATGGCCATCGAGCTCTTCCGTCCCTTCGTGATGAAGAAGCTGGTGGAGGACGGTGTTGCCAACAACATCAAGTCCGCCAAGAAGATGGTCGACAAGCAGCGCACCGAGGTGTGGGACGCGCTGGAGGACGTGATCAAGGAGCATCCCGTGCTTCTCAACCGCGCTCCCACCCTGCACCGTCTGGGCATCCAGGCCTTCGAGCCCATCCTGGTGGAAGGCCGCGCCCTGCGCCTGCACCCCCTGGTCTGCACCGCTTACAACGCCGACTTTGACGGCGACCAGATGGCCATACACGTGCCTCTGAGCGCCGAGGCCCAGGCGGAAGCCCGCATCCTGATGCTCTCCGCCAACAACCTCCTCCGCCCCCAGGACGGCCACCCTGTCACCGTGCCTACCCAGGACATGATCCTCGGTTCCTACTACCTGACCATGGTCCGCATCGGCAAGGCCGAGAAGGGTGCCGAAACGCTGATCGTGGACGATCCCGGCGACACCGGCCTGGAGAGCGGCGCTGTCATCGACGGCGACGAGCTCTACAACAAGAACCTGGAGACCAAAAACAACGGCGGCAAGCCCGCCACTTACAAGCCCACCCGCATGTACCGTGATGCCAACGAGGCCATCATGGCCTACAATGAGGGAAGCCTGGGCCTGCATGCGCCCATCCGTCTCCGCGTCACCAAGACCATCGACGGCGTGGAAGTGCAGAAGACCATCTTCACCACCGTGGGCCGCATCATCTTCAACGAGCCTATCCCTCAGGATCTGGGCTATGTGGACCGCAGCGATCCCGAGCATATGTTCGATCACGAGATCGGCTTCCAGGTGGGCAAGAAGCAGCTGGGCGACATCATCGACCGCTGCATCCAGAAGTACGGCTTCACCATCTCCGCCGAGGTGCTGGACAGCATCAAGGCTCTGGGTTACAAGTACTCCACCAAGGGCGCCATCACCATCTCCGTTGCGGACATGACCGTCCCCAGCGCCAAGTACGAGATGATCAAGGACACCGAGCAGGAAGTGGTGCGCATCGAGCGCCAGTTCAAGCGCGGCTTCATCACCGAGGACGAGCGCTACCGTCTGGTTGTTTCCGAATGGGAAAAGACCACCAAGAAGGTCACCGACGCCCTGTCCAACGTGCTGGACGAGTACAACCCCATCTATATGATGGCAAACTCCGGTGCCCGTGGTTCCATGAACCAGATCCGTCAGCTGGCCGGTATGCGCGGTCTGATGGCCAATACCTCCGGTAAGACCATCGAGATCCCCATCAAGTCCAACTTCCGTGAAGGCCTGAGCGTTTTGGAGTACTTCATCTCCACCAGAGGCGCCCGTAAGGGCATGGCGGATACCGCTCTGCGTACCGCCGACTCCGGTTACCTGACCCGCCGTATGGTCGACGTCTGCCAGGACGTGATCATCCGCGAGGAGGACTGCGGCACCAGCGAAGGCGTCTGGGCTGCCGCTGTCTACGACAGAGGCCAGATGGTGGAAAGCTTCGGCACCGCCATCCACGGCCGATTCCCCGCGGTGCCCATCACCGATCCTGAAACCGGCGAGATTCTCTTCGGCACCGACCACATGCTCATGCCCGAGGACGCCAAGGTCCTGGAGGCCCACGGCATCCACAAGGCCTTCATCCGCAGCGTCCTGACCTGCGAGGCCAAGGTGGGCGTCTGCGCCCGCTGCTACGGCATCAACCTGGCCATCGGCCGTCCGGTGAACGCCGGCGAGGCTGTCGGCGTCATCGCCGCCCAGTCCATCGGCGAACCCGGTACCCAGCTGACCATGCGTACCTTCCATACCGGCGGCGTTGCCGGTGACGATATCACCCAGGGTCTTCCCCGAGTGGAGGAGCTGTTCGAGGCCCGCAAGCCCAAGAAGATGGCCATCCTCTCCGAGACCTCCGGTACCGTCAGCATCGAAGAGGCCAAGAAGGGCGTCATGTATGCCATCACCGTCACCAACGAGGCGGAAGGCAGCACCAATGTGTACACCGTGCCCCACTCCGCGGGCATCCTGGTGCACAACGGCGACCATGTGGACCGCGGCCAGGAGCTGACCTCCGGCGCGCTCAATCCCCATGACGTGCTTCGCATCCGCGGCGTGAACGACGATGAGTTCGGCCGCCAGGGTGTGCGCAGCTATATCACCAGCGAGGTCCAGAAGGTGTACCGTCAGCAGGGCGTTGATATCAACGACAAGCATATCGAAGTCATCGTGCGTCAGATGATGCGCAAGGTGAAGGTGGAGGATGCGGGCAGCACCGATCTGCTCTCCGGCGCCACCATCGATATCGCTGTCCTGAAGGACGCCAACCGGAAGATCGACGAGCGCATCGCCGCCGGGGAAGAGGGACTCACCAAGGCCACCTATACCCAGCTGCTGCTCGGCATCACCAAGGCCTCTCTGGCCACGGACAGCTGGATGTCCGCCGCATCCTTCCAGGAGACCACCAAGGTCCTCACCGACGCCGCCATCAAGGGCAAGGTGGACCGCCTGGTTGGCCTGAAGGAGAACGTCATCATCGGCAAACTGATCCCCGCAGGCTCCGGCCTGTCCCTGTACCGGGAATTCGAGGAGAAGACCGACGAGACCATCGAGGCCGAGCCCGAAGAGTACGTGGACCTGACCGCTCTGGTGAACAAGTCCAACGCCCTCTGATCCAAATTGATCCATCGAAAAAACTCCCCCTTTCGGGGGAGTTTTTCAAGGTGTAGACAAAGTCAAGAAAAGAAAAGGTCTCACCGAGTTTTTCGCCTCGGAAGGCGAAAAATAAAGTTCAATCCGTGTTTTCCGGGGG
>ONCI01000081.1 GCA_900316255.1 uncultured Eubacteriales bacterium
CCGAACATTTTCTTGAATTCATGCTCCAAAATGCCGGGAGGGGCGAGCCCCTCCCCTACGGTGCTGACAGAGCTAAGCGCTTATTTTGCAACACGCCCTCCCTTTTATCCCTCGTCCCGCAGGACCCAGCCGCTGCCCCAGACGGTGTGGATCAGCTTCCTGTCGAAGCCGGCGTCGATCTTCCGCCGCAGGTAGCCGATGTACACGTCCACCACGTTGGTGCCGCCCTCGAACTCATAGTTCCAGAGGTTGTTTTCGATCATCTCCCGGGTCAGTACCACGCCGCGGTTGCGCAGCAGGAACTCCAGCAGGGCAAATTCCTTGCCCGTGAGCGGAATGGTCTTTCCCCCGCGCTTCACGGTCCGGCGCCGGATATCCACGGTAAGGTCCGCCACGGAATAGAGATTGGAGCGAAAGCCCGCGTACTTGCGGGTCACGGCCCGGATCACGGCCATCAGCTCCCGGAAATCCACGGGCTTCACCAGATAATAGTCCCCGCCGGACTCCAGGCCCTCCACCCGGTGCTGGACGTCGCCCCTGGCGCTGAGGAAGATCACCGGGGTCTGGTCGCCCCGCTCCCGCAGGCGGCGCACCGTCTCGATCCCGTCCAGCTCCGGCATAGCCACATCCAGGACGATCCCGTCGTAGCTGGCCCCGGCGCAGAAGTCCAGTGCGTCGCGGCCATTGTAACAGCCGTCGGCGCTGCAGCCCTCTTCCCGCAGGGTCTCACACAGGATCCGGTTCAGGTTGCGATCGTCGTCCGCCACCAGGATACGCATGCTTTTCTCCTCTTTTCCTCGCTCAGTCCAGTGTCAGATCCCAGATCAGCTCCGCCGGCAGGGGGACGTCCGCCGCAAGATAGGGCCGCCCCTGGTCCGCGGGCAGGAGCAGCAGCGCCTGCTCCGTGCCGAGCCTGTCTCCCAGCGCGGCGGCCAGGGTCTTCAGGTCGGCCCCCGGCGGGGCCAGCAGCTCCCGGATGCAGGTCTCTCCCTCGTCCACAGAGGCCGCGGCGATGGCGTTCCCCAGGGCATAAAGATCGCCGCCGAAGCAGCGGCAGTTTTCCTTTTCATAGCACAGGGCGGCGGGACCCACGGTCACATGGGCTCTTCCCCGCAGCAGCTCCTCCCGGCGCAGGCCGTATGCCTCCGGCGAGAGGGGCCGGGCCTCCGGTCCGGGACGGCTTTGGACCCGCTCCTCCCCCCGGTACAGGGCGCAGCGGACGCCGATCTGCTCTTCATACCAGGGATAGAGCGGCGCATTGGCCGGCAGGGTGCAGACGAAGTCCGCCCCCAGGGCTCTCCCCAGGGCGGCGGCCTCCTTTGTGAGGCGCTTGCCCAGGCCCCTCCCCCGTGCCTCCGGCAGCACGCCGATGGCATAGAGATAGGCCGCCCGCTTTTCCCCAAGGGTATAATCCGTCACCGTATAGGCCGCGCCCAGGAGCTTTCCGTCCTCCTCGGCGCAGACGCCGCCGCCCAGGGACGGCAGCAGGGAGAGAAAGGCCAGGGCCAGCTCCTCCGGGTCGTCGAAGACCCGATGCCAGAGGGCGGCAAGCTCCGCCGCGTCCTCCGCCCGGACCTGACGGATGATCGCCTCAGTCATCGATCCACCTCGCGATGTATTTGTTCAGCAGGTATTCCGGCTTGTAGCTCAGCTTGGACTGGCGCAGGGAATCCAGGCCCATGTCGTCCTCCCGGTTCATGTATACAAGCCCCGGGTGGCGTTCCAGGAGCATCCTGGTCAGCTCCCTGCATACCATGGGGTAGGCGCCGTTCATGTCGATCTGGGCCTTTTCAAAATGCACGTCAAAGGTGTCGTCCGCGCACATCTCCCCCAGGGAGAAGCCCACGATCTTCCCTTCCGCCTGCAGCACGCCTCCCTCCAGGCCCAGGCGCTCAAAGGCGGCAAAGGCGCGGATGATGGCGTCGTGCTCGTAGGCCACGCTCCTGTCCAGGCGCTGGAGGTTATCCTCGGTCCACACGTCCAGCATGTCCATGCAGCCGGGGATCAGATCCCTCGTCAGGGGCAGAAACTGCCAGTCATGCTCCGCCTCGAAGCGGTTGCAGTGGTTCTTTTTGCCGTGGAGGGACTTGCCGGCATAGGTGGCCAGCTTCTCCGCCCGGTAGATATAGTCCAGGTTGTTCTCCTCCAGGGTGTAGGTGAAGCAGCCGGGGTATTCCCGCTCCAGCTGCTCGCAGTGTACATCCGTGATGCCGCGGATGATGAGGGGATAGCCCCGCCAGGCGGCAAAGTCCCGCAGCAGATCCACAGCCGGGCGCAGGGGTCCCGTGCCGATGGGGAAGACGAAGGCGGGTTTGCCCTCGTAGCGGAGCTTGGTGATCATCCGGTCCCCCACCCGGGCGATGAGCTGGCGGTAGCGCTTGTCCCAGATATAGATGTTGCCGAAATTGTAGTCCGCGCTGGGGCTGTTCTCGGCCAGGACCAGCTGGTCCACCCAGCGCTTGTCGCAGAGGGTGACGGTTTTGAAAGCAATGGGGGGCTCTGTCATGGGGTATAGGTACGGGAGCAGGTCTCCCGGATCTCCTTTCGCAGTTCTCTCAGATCCATAAAGGTCTCCGGCCGCTTGCCCGGATCCCGCAGCAGGGCAGAGGGGTGGTAGATGGCCATCCAGCGTCGGCCGTCCCGGTCAAACCACTGGCCGTGCTGGCGGGTGATGCGAAACTCCGGATCGATCAGGCCCATGGCGGCGATGCGGCCCAGGCACACGATGATCTTCGGGTTTACCAGGGCGATCTGCCGCTGGAGCCAGGAAGCGCAGGCCTGCTGCTCCTCCGGCAGCGGGTCCCGGTTCCGGGGCGGGCGGCATTTCACCATGTTGGCGATATAAACCTTGCTGCGGTCCAGGTCAATGAGGCGGAGCATGTCGTCCAGAAGTTTCCCGGCGGGGCCTACGAAGGGCTCCCCCTGCAGATCCTCCTGCTCCCCGGGGCCTTCGCCGATGAGGAGCACCTCAGCCCGCTCATTGCCCACGCCGAAGACCAAATTGGTCCGGGTCCGGCAAAGCTCGCAGTTTTGGCAGGCAAAGCATTCTTTTTTCAGGGCGTCCCAGGAGTCCATTTATTCCTCCGTTCCCGCGGCCAGGCTCAGCAGCAGCTCCCGGCGGTTGTTGTCCGGATAGTCGATCACATAATCCAGCAAAAAGTCCAGCATCTCCCCCACGGCTCTGCCCTTCAGGCCCAGGGCGGTGAGATCCTCCCCGGTGACGGCCAGCTGCCGCAGGGAGAAGCACTCCCCGCTTTTGAGGACGGCCTTCACGTCCCGGTTCTTCCCCTCGCTCAGAGAGAAAGCGTCGGCGCAGCGGGCGGCGCAGACCGTGGCCTCGATGCCGCTGCGGCGCAGGCACTGCTTCCAGTCCTTCGCCGTCTCGGGCAGAGGCTGGTTCAGGATGGCGGCAGCCTGGGCGGAGACGTGGATGCTCCGGTTGTCAAGCCGCAGGGCGCGGAGGAAATCCTCCGCGGAGCGGACGCAGCCGTAATGCTCCAGCAGCCAGGCAAAGCCCAGCCAGCGGTCCGGCATGCGGCGGGGCAGCGCGTCCAGCCGCTCCGGGATCTCCCCGGGCAGACGGCGCAGGAGAAAGGCGTCCAACAGGCCCAGCTCCACCGTCTCCAGGGCCTTGTCCGGGTTTTTGGTGAGGAGGATCTTTTCCAGCTCATCCCGCACCCGCTCCGGGGCGAGGGTGGCGCAGAGCGGCGCCTTTTCCCGGATGGCCTCCATGGTGAAGAGGTCGATGGAAAAGCCAAGTCTGGCGGAGAAGCGAAGGGCCCGCAGCATCCGCAGGGCGTCCTCGTCAAAGCGGCGCTCCGGCTCCCCCACGCAGCGGATCACGCCCCGGCGCAGGTCGGCAAGGCCGCCGTAGGGGTCGCTGACCACCCCGTCGGTGGAGAGGGCGATGGCGTTCACGGTAAAATCCCGGCGGCTCAGGTCCGCCGTCAGATCCGTCACGAAGCGGACCAGGTCCGGGTGGCGGTGATCGGTATAGCGGCTCTCATCCCGGAAGGGGGTGACCTCCAGATCGTGGGAGTGGATGCGCACCGTGACGGTACCGTTCCTCCCGCCGGTGAGCCGGGAGCCGGGAAAGAGCTCCAGGATCTGCTCCGGCAGAGCAGCGGTACAGATATCCCAGTCGTTCGGCTGTACGCCCAGCACCATGTCCCGCACGCAGCCTCCCACCAGAAACGCGGGATAGCCCCGCCCCTGCAGGGTCACCAGCACCTGGCGGACATATTTGGGCGGTGTGATCACTGCCATAAACGCCTCCATCGGGGAGAGGTCGCGGCCCTCGATTCCCCTTCTCCGGCGCAAATCTCTGCTTGCAAAGCAGGGGCGCCGGGATTATAATGACACAGTATTGCATGGTTATTGTACCATTTCGCGCTCTGCGCTTCAAGTAGAATCGCACAACGCATGAACGGAGTTTTTCTATGAGTGATTTTTCCAACTTCCTCTCCCCCGGCCGGAAGGGCCACCTGGTGGGCATCGGGGGCGTCTCCATGTCCTCTCTGGCAGAGGTGCTCTTCGGCATGGGTATCGGCGTCACCGGCTCGGACATGAACGAGAGCTTCAACGTCTCCCAGCTGCGGGCCAAAGGCATCCCCGTGAGCATCGGGCACCGGGCGGAGAATATCCCGGCGGAGGCGGACTTTCTGGTGCGCACCGCCGCCGTCCACGACGACAACCCCGAGATCGCCTGGGCACGGGAGCACGACATCCCCGTATTTGAGCGCACCGAGGCCTGGGGCGCCATCTCCCGGGACTACCGCAACGCCCTGTGCATCTCCGGCACCCACGGGAAGACCACCACCACCTCCATGTGCACCCACATCCTCATGGCGGCGGACCGGGACCCCACCGTGATGATCGGCGGCACCCTGCCCCTGCTGAACGCCGGGCACCGGGTGGGCCACGGCAACACCATCGTGATGGAGGCCTGCGAGTACTATAACTCCTTCCTGTCCTTCCACCCCACGGTGGCGGTGATCCTGAACATCGAGGCGGACCATCTGGACTTCTTCAAGGATCTGGAGGACGTGGAGCGCTCCTTCCGGGCCTTTGCCGAGCGGGTACCCCAGGACGGCTTCGTGGTGGCCAATTACGACGATGAAAACACCATGCAGACCCTGGAGGGGCTGGACCGCAAACGCATCACCTTCGGTCTCAGCGCCGCGGCAGACGTACACGCCCGGAACGTCCGCTTCCTGGGCGCCAGTTCCCAGTTCGACATCATCTACCGTGGCAGGAAGTTCACCGACGTGACCCTGCACGTGCCCGGCATCCACAATGTGAAAAATGCCCTGGCCGCCACCGCCGCCGCCATCTGCCTGGGCATCCGGCCCACGGCGGTGAAATACGGTCTGGCCGGCTTCAACGGCGCGGGCCGCCGCTTCGAGTTCAAGGGCAAGTTCAACGGCGCCGACGTGTATGACGACTACGCCCACCATCCCGGTGAGCTGAAGGTGCTGCTGGACACGGTGGAGAGCCTCAACTACAAGCGCACGGTGCTGGTCTTCCAGCCCCATACCTACTCCCGCACCGCCGCCCTCTTCGAGGATTTCGTCACCCAGCTGAAGCGGCCGGATGTGCTGCTGCTGGCGGAGATCTTTGCCGCCCGGGAGAAGAACACCATCGGCATCTCCTCCTCGGCCCTGGCCCAGCGGGTGCCCAACTCCGTCTTCTTCCCCAGCTTCTCCGAGCTGGAGGGCGCCCTCCGCGCCCTGGCCCGCCCCGGTGACATCATCCTCACCGTGGGCGCCGGCGACGTGTACAAGATCGGCGAACACCTGGTAGCCGAGGAATAAAGATGGCGCGGGGAGAGCTTTCTTTCCCGACAGGATAACAAAGGTATAAACCCGGGACGGATCCGCAGCAGCGGATCCGTCCCGGGTTTATGCGTTGAAAGACAGGAGCATACGGGATCCCGGACGCGACCCCCGGATCTTCTCCCTCTTCACTTTCCCGCCAGGCAGAAGGGCAGCTCCATCCGGTGGGCTTCCAGCAGAGCCCGATCCCGCAGGATCTGGTCCGCGGGACCGTCCGCCGCGACAGCGCCGCCGGAGAGCAGGATCACCCGCTCGCAGGTGTCCAGGATCATGTCCAGGTCGTGGGAGGTGATGAGCTTGGTCTGCCGGAGCTCCCGGATGGTGTTGATCACAAGACGGCGGTTGCAGGGGTCCAGGGCGGAGCTGGGCTCGTCCATCAGCACCGCTTCCGGCTCCATGGCCAGGATCGTGGCGATGGCGGCCATGCGCTTTTCCCCACCGGAGATGCGGTGGTTATGCCGGTGTTTCAGCTCCTGCAGCCCCAGCTTTTCCAGCACCGCGTCCACCCGCCTCTCCGCCTCCTCCCGGCTCAGGCCGTAGTTCAGCGGGGCGAAGATCATGTCCTCGTAGACCGTAGGCATGAACATCTGGTTATCGGAGTTTTGCAGCACGAAGCCCAGCTTCCGGCGGATCTCCGCCAGGGTCTTCTTCCCCACCGGAACGCCGTCCACCAGGATCTCCCCGGATTTGGGCGTGAGCAGGCCCAGCAGCAGCTTCATCACCGTGCTCTTGCCGGCGCCGTTTGCGCCGATGAGGCCCACGCTCTCCCCCTTTTCGATGCGGAAGGACAGATCCCGCAGCACCGGGCGGTCCTTTTCATAGGAGAAATCCACATGCCTGAATTCGATCATCCTTCTCACCTCACCACAAGAGAGCCCAGAAGCTGGGCCAGATCCACAAAGCGCAGCAGCAGGAAAGCCGCCGTGCAGCCCAGGAAAAA
>ONCI01000003.1 GCA_900316255.1 uncultured Eubacteriales bacterium
GCCCTTGTGCCCTCCCGGCGGGACCTGGCTGTATTGTGAGAAAAGGTTCGGCGAATTCGTACAATCTGCGAATTCGCCGAACCTTTTTGCAAGTCTATGCTCCCTGCTGCCGGGAGGGGCGAGCCCCTCCCCTACGATGCGGACTGGACTATGCGCATCTTTTGCAGCGCGCCCTTTAGCCTGCGGATAAACCAACGCGGAGAGGTATGGACACGCATGGGGAGATCGTGAAGAGGGGAGGGCGAAGGGATGCCCCTTTTCACGTCCAATCCTTGCAAAACTGGGAACTTTTTCGGAAATTCCCAGTTTTGCTGTTCAAGCTGTCGACACTTTGTCGACAGTTTGAACAGTGCCGTCTTGCGTCAGTCTTTGAAAGAAAACGCAGGCGGAAGCGGGGAACGGAACTCCCGTTTCAGAGAGGGGAAAGGACGCGAAACCAGGCGGAGAACCGCAAATCGCATATCTTGTGCCCGGCATGATCCGGTTGCTATATGTTGACGAAGCGTTTACGATTCGGTTATATTTTATCGCAGGGCGATGAAATAAGCCTTGCAAAACCGGAGCGCTCGTGATACAGTAATGTCGTATGACAGCGCAGTGTATCCAAGCGAGCAATCCACTGTAAAGGAGAAACATCATGAAGACAACAAAGTTTTTGATCTCCCTGCTTCTGCTCTTTGCCATGTGCCTGAGCCTGATGAGCACCGCGGCTCTGGCCGAGGAAGTCGGCGCCGGCGAGGAAGGCGGCGACGAGACCATCGTGGAGGAAGGCTCCGGCGAGAGCGGCGAGGCCCCCGGCGAGGGCGGCGAAGGCTCCGGCGAGGGCGGCGAAGGCTCCGGCGAGAGCGGCGAGGCCCCCGGTGAGGGCGGTGAAGGCTCCGGCGAGACCGGCGAAGGCGACAAGACCGACGGAGAAGGCGAAGAGGAGAAGAAGGACGAGGAGAAAAAGGAGCCCGAGTCCGCAAGCTCCGTCACCCCTCTCGGCACGATTAACTATTACAAGGGCGGCTCCGGCATGGGCGGCGACAAGAGCTTTAGCGTCAAGCCCGAGCCCGAGCAGGTCATTCTCTATTCCGCCAAGGGCTCTGCCTCTTTGTACTTCAGCTTCTCACCCAGCGACCCCTCCGATCCTGCCCAGGGCGGTACCCTGGTCATCAGCGAGAGCGGCAACAAGTCCACCTTTGAGTCTCTGCCCGCAGGCGCTTACAGCCTGGAGTTCCGTTTCAAGGACGCCCCCTCTGTGAGCGGCAGCTTCTACATTTTCCTGAGTGCGAGCCTCAACACGAACAGACATATCAAGGGCAGCGGCGAGCCCATCACGGTCAGCATCACCGATAAGCCCGACAAGGTCATCCTTGCCGAGAGCAGCAGCCTGGCCGGCGGCAAGACGCTCTCCGAGGGCAGTGACTACAGCTTCGCCGGCAATACGCTGACCCTTACCTCCGCATGCCTGGACAGCATGGGAAGCGACAGTGAAACGGTCACCCGGTATGTGGCCTTTGTGGTGAACTACAACGGCTCGAACATGGCCGCGCCCTTCCCGTTCACCATCGTGCCTCCCGCCAGCATCGATCCCACGGAAACGACCTGGAAGCGCGGCACCGACAAGAGCTTCACCGTGAAGCCCGATATCGTCAGCGCCTCTCTGGACGGCGCTGCCATCGGCAATTCCAGCTACACGGCCAGCGGCACCAGCCTCACCGTGAAGGCCAGCGCCATCTCCAGTCTGACCTGGGGTGAGCATACCCTCACCGTGAAGACCAGCGCCGGCGACGTCTCCGCCAAGATCACCATCGAGCCCTCCTTGGGTTATGCCAGCAGCACCGGCAACCAGCATGCCAAGGGCAGCAGCGGCAACATCATCTTCATTGCCTCCGACCCGGTGTCCAAGGTCTGCGTCAACGGCACGGAGATCAGCTCCGAGCACTACACCATCTCGGACGGCAAGAACATCACCCTGAAGGCCAGCTATCTGAACACCCTGAAGGCGGACACCAGCTATACCATCACGGCCACCGTCTCCAACAACGGTGAGACCAAGGACGTGTCCAGCAGCTTCAAGATCACCTCCGGCGGCTCTTCCGGCGGCGGCTCCTCTTCCGGCGGTTCCTCCTCCGGCGGCTCCTCCTCCGGTGGATCTTCCTCCGGCGGCTCCTCCTCCGGCAAGGCTCCCGCCACCGGTGACAGCACCCCGACCCTTTGGATCGCGCTGCTGATCCTGTCCGGCTGCGGCTGCGCCGTGATCCTGCCCCGTCTGCGCAGGGAAAACTGACAATCTTTGATTTCCGATCCCGCGGAGCGAATGCTCCGCGGGGTTTGTCTTTCCGGGGGAGAGATGCGGACGGACAAATGAAATTGCCTTGATTCAAAAATAATGCTTCCCATTGGAAGCAAAAGGCGTTATAATGGAGAGTGGAAAGATACAGAGAGGAGGACAGGAACGATGGAAGAGAGATTCCTTCCCTATGTTCCCCGCGACGACATATACCTTTTCAACACCGGCAACGCCCGTAAGGCCTGGCTCTGCTTTGGCTGCCGCTTCATCCCCGAACTGCAGATGCACCGTTTTCTGGTTTGGGCTCCCAATGCCAAGAGCGTGAACCTGGTGGGTGATTTCAACAGCTGGCACTGGGACGACACCCCCATGGAAAAACTGGAGGGCGGCGTCTGGTGCGTCTTCCTGGAAAACGTCTGGGAGGGTGAGCGCTACAAATACTGTGTGGAGGCCTGGGACGGGCGACGGACCCTGAAGGCGGATCCCTTTGCCGCCATGGCCCAGACCCAGGGCGAGACTGCCTCCATCGTCTGGTGCAGGGAGGATTACGAGTGGGGCGACCAGGACTTCCTGGACCGCCGCGCCGCCAGCAGTTTCATGACCAGCCCCATGACCATGTATGAGATCCACCCCGGCTCCTGGCAGGATCTGGAGGGCGGCGTGAATTACCGCAACCTGGCAGACGCGCTGGCGGAGTACTGCAGCGACATGGGCTATACCCATGTGGAGCTGATGCCCGTGACGGAGTATCCCTTTGACGGTTCCTGGGGCTACCAGGTCACCGGCTACTATGCCCCCACCAGCCGCTACGGCAATCCCGATGATTTCAAGTACTTTGTGGATACGCTCCACCAGGCGGGTCTTGGCGTCATTATGGACTGGGTCCCCGCCCATTTCCCCAAGGACGAGCACGGCCTTGCCAACTTTGACGGTACCCCGCTCTATGAGTGCAAGGAGCGGCGCATGGCTGAGCATCCGGAGTGGGGCACGCTGATCTTTGACTATGCCAGCTCCCAGGTGCAGAGCTTCCTGGTTTCCTCTGCGTGCAAGTTCTTCGAGGTCTTCCATATCGACGGCATCCGGGTGGACGCGGTCAGCTCCATGCTCTATCTGAACTATGGCCGGCGGGACGGGGAGTTCACGCCCAACGAGGAGGGCGGCACCACCAATCTCAACGCCCTGCGCTTCCTGCGCAAGATGAACTCCGCGATCCTCTCCAACTATCCCGGCACGGTCACCATCGCGGAGGAGTCCACCGCCTTCCCGCTGATCACCGCGCCACCCGATGTGGGCGGCGTGGGCTTCTGCCTGAAGTGGGACATGGGCTTCATGCACGACACTATCGACTATATGCAGATGGACCCGCTGTTCCGCAGCTTCCACCACAACAAGCTCACCTTCTCCATGATGTATGCCTTCTCGGAAAACTACGTCCTGGCCTATTCCCATGACGAGGTGGTCCACGGCAAATACTCCATGATCAACAAGATGAGCGGGGACTATGAGCAGAAGTTTGCCTCCCTGCGGGCACTCTACGGCTATCAGTTCGGCCATCCCGGCAAGAAGCTGACCTTTATGGGCAGCGAGTTCGGCCAGTTTATCGAGTGGAACTGGAAGCAGGGGCTGGACTGGCTGCTGCTGGGCTTCCGCAAGCATGAGCAGCTTCGCCAGTATATGCGGGAGCTGAATAAGCTCTACACCTCCACCCCGGCCCTTTACGCCGTGGATCGCTCCTGGGACGGCTTCAAGTGGCTGAACGTGGACGACGCGGGGCGCAGTTCCATCGCCTTCCTCCGCTCTGCCGCGGAAGAGGACAGCTATGTGGTCTGCGTGTCCAACTTCACGCCCATCCGCTATGACAACTTCCTCATCGGTCTGCCCAAAAACGGCAGCCTCCATGAGATCCTGAACAGCGACGATGAGCGCTTCGGCGGCACCGGCGTCAAGAATCCGCCGCTGGTCCATGCCCACAAGAAGCCCTTCCTGGACATGCAGTATTCTGCCAATATCACCCTCCCGCCTCTCTCTACGGTATTTTTCCGCTATAAACCCAGAAAGAAAAAGAAAAATTGAAACATATTTGGAGTGTATTTATGAAAAAAGAATTTCGTGATCTTCTGAAGGAACGCGGCCGCAGTGAGCTTCCCGCTGTTCTGCTTGCCTCTGCCGAATGTGCCCCCCTGTCCAAGACCGGCGGCCTGGCCGACGTGGTCGGCACCCTGCCCAAGTCCCTGAAAAAGCTGGGCATGGACGCCCGCGTCATCACCCCCTATCACCGGGTGATCAAGGACAAGTATGCCGATAAGGTGGAGCATATGTTCACCTTCTACGCCCGCCTGGGCTGGCGCAGCGAGTATGTGGGCATTGAGAAGCTGGTGCTGGACGATATGATCGTCTACCTGGTGGACAATGAGCACTACTTCGGCGACAAGATCTATCGCGGCGGCGACGCGGAGCTGGAGCAGTACGCGTTCTTCACCCGTGCGGTGCTGGACGCCATCCCCAATCTGGACTTCCATCCTGAGGTGGTGCACTGCAACGACTGGCACACGGCCATGATCCCCATGCTGGGCAAGACCCAGTATCAGGGCGGCATGCAGGAAGGTCTCAAATATCTGCTTACCATCCACAACATCGCGTTCCAGGGCAAGTGCGGCTTTGACCGGGTCCAGGATCTGCTGGGCGTGGACACCCGTTACTACACCCCCGAGTTCATGGAGCTGGACGGCTGCGCCAACTTCATGAAGGGCGGCCTGGTCTTTGCCGACCGCATCAACACCGTGAGCCCCAGCTACGCCGAGGAGATCAAGATGCCGTACTACGCCGAGGGCCTGCAGGGCATCCTCAACGCCCGCAGCGGCCAGCTCTCCGGCATCATCAACGGCATCGACAAGGTGGTCTTCAACCCCAGCCATGACAACAACCTGCCCGTCCACTACGACAAGGGCCATCTGAAGGGCAAGGCTCTCTGCAAGGCCGCCCTGCAGGAGAAAATGGGCCTGGACGTCCGCCCGGACGTGCCCCTCTTCGCCATGGTCACCCGTATGACCGAGCAGAAGGGCTTCGACCTGGTCGCCTGCGTGCTGGACGATCTGATGAGCCGGGAGGATATGCAGTTCATGCTGCTGGGCACCGGCGATGAGCGCTTTGAAAACTTCATGCGGGCTGCCGAGTATCGCTATCGCGGCAGACTCTGCTCCTTCATCGGCTACAGTGAGCCTCTGAGCCACCTGGTTTATGCCGGCGCCGATTTCCTGGTGATGCCCTCCCGCTTCGAGCCCTGCGGCCTGAGCCAGATGATCGCCATGCGCTACGGCACCCTGCCCATCGTGCGGGAGACCGGCGGCCTGAAGGACACCGTGAAGCCCTACAATCAGTTCACCGGCGAGGGCAACGGCTTCTCCTTTGCCAACTATGACGCCTGGGAGCTGCGGGACGCCATGCGCAAGGCCATCGAGTGCTACTACAAGAGCGACGTCATGAACGGCCTGATCCGCAGCGCCATGGAAGCCGACTTCGGTTTTGACCGCTCCGCCGAGGAGTACGCAAGACTCTATTTATGGATGCTGTGAGCTGCAGAGGCCGCCTGCCTTCCAAGGCGGCGGCCCCCGAGCGCGTGATCCTGCATTTTGGAGGCAGCTATCGGGAGCACTGGTCGGAGGATTACAGCCTCTCCGTGCGCTACGAAGGCCGCCGCAGTGTGGACGCCGTCTTTACAGACGGCGTCTGGCGTGCTGCGGGGGGAGACGCGGAGTGGGGGAGGCTTTTGAACTCTCCCGAGTGTCCCGCGATCCTCTCCCTGTATTTCCAGGGGGCGGCCTCGGTCTATGCCGCGGCCAGAGACTGCGCTTTGCGCGGCCTTCCCCTGGAGCGGCTGGACGAGTGCTTCTATTCGCCCTCCAATCCCTTTACGGCCCCGGAGCTGGTGCGCCTTCTGATGGATGACTGCGGCTTTTCCATGAGCAGCGCCTTTCAGGTGGCCGCCGCCTGCTGCGGAGACCTGCGGTCCAGCGGTGTGGACGTACAGCAGTTTCAGCCCGTACAGCCCCGCACAGCGTATATCATCAACATCCTGCGCAGCTGCAGCGACAGCAGCCTGGCCGCCCGCCATGACAGCAGCGACGTCCGCTACCGCTCGCCCCTGGGGGCCCTGCCGGAGGACTCCGTGCTGACCCTGCGGGTGAAGATCCAGGCGGGGCAGACCAGCGGCGCGGACCTGATCCTGTACGGGGACAGATTCCGTCGGGAGATCCCCATGGTGCCGGCGGAAAAGGGCTATGCCGTGACGGTGAGACTGCCGGATACGGCCCAGGCCCTGTGGTACTGCTTCCGCATCCGCACGCCGGACGGCTCCCGCTGGCTCTGCCGGGACGGACGCTCCCACCTCAGCAGATTGTGCAACGAGGAAGGGGAGGGCTTCCGTCTGACGGTCTACCGCAAGGACTTTGAGACCCCTGCCTGGTTCCGCCGCAGCGTGATGTACCAGGTTTTCCCCGACCGCTTTGCTTTTTCTGACGACGATACCGCGAGAAAAGGCGTAGCGGCCCACCGTGCCATGGGGCAGACCGCGGAGCTGCACGAGAGCCTGGACGAGCCTCTGCGCTGGCAGCCCCGGCCCTTTGAAAAGAGCTACACGCCGGACGACTTCTACGGCGGCACCCTGCGGGGGATCGAGCGGAAGCTGCCCTATCTGAAAAGTCTGGGCGTCGGCTGCCTGTACCTCAACCCCATCGTGGAGGCCCGGTCCAACCACCGCTACGACACCTCCGATTATCTGAACGTGGACCCGATCCTGGGCAGCAACGAGGATCTGACCCACTTGTGTGAAAGCGCGGCCGCCCTGGGCATCCGGGTGATGCTGGACGGAGTCTACTCCCACACCGGGGACGACAGCGTGTATTTCAACCGCTACGGCCACTATCCCTCCCTGGGCGCCTGCCAGGGGAAGGATTCGCCTTATTATGCCTGGTACGACTTCCAGCACTTTCCTGACCGCTACCGCTGCTGGTGGGGCTTTGACTCTCTCCCCGAGGTGGAGGAGACGGATCCCGCCTGGCAGGATTTCATCATCAGGGGCGAAAACAGTGTGGTAAAGACCTGGCTGCGGCGGGGCGCCTCTGCCTGGCGTCTGGACGTGGCGGACGAGCTGCCCGATGAGGTGCTGAGCCTGATCCGCAAGTCCGCCAAGGAAGTGAAGCGCGACGCCGTGGTGCTAGGCGAGGTGTGGGAGGACGCCGTGCTCAAGGAGAGCTACGGCAGCCGCCGCAACTATGCCCTGGGCTATTCCCTGGATTCGGTGATGAATTACCCCCTGCGCCTTGCCATCCTGGACTTTGCCCAGCAGCGCAGCTCCGCCTATGCCCTGCGGGACTTTTTGATGGAGCAGCAGCTCCACTATCCCACCCCCTTTTATTATTCTCTGATGAATCTGCTGGGTTCCCACGACGTGGAGCGCCTGCGCTCGGCCCTTGCCACCGATGTGTGGATCAAGAGCTTTTCCCGGGAGGATCAGCTGAGGCTTCCCTTCCCGGAGGAACGGCTGGAGAAGGCTGTGGCGCTGGAAAAGCTCTGCGCTGTGATCCAGTTTGCCCTTCCCGGCGTTCCCAGCATCTATTACGGGGACGAGCAGGGCATGTGCGGGGTAGGGGACCCCTTCAACCGCGCGCCCTTCCGGGTGGATCGGACGGACCTGTATGAGCACTATGCCGCCCTCGCCGCCCTGCGCAATTCTGCCCCGGCCCTCTCCACCGGGCATGCAAGCTTCTTGGCCCTTTCCCGGGACCTGCTGCTGATCCTGCGCTGGATCGTCGATGGGGAAGACGCTTTGGGGGAGAGCGCGGAAAACGGCGTGTACCTTGCCGTGATCAACCGCGGCCGGGAGAAAGCGGAGTACGAATTCGTCTGCGCGGAGCTGGGCTTCAGCGAGGTCCGCGGCAGCATCGAGGCCTGCAGCGGTGAGATTCGAAGACTTCTGTAACAAGGTTGTGTGCGTATGAAAAAAGCATTCCAAATTCTGACGCTGGTGTTTCTGCTTTTCGCCCTGGGACTCACGGGCTTGATGCGCCTGGACATGGCCAAGGCCTCCTGGAACCAGACGAGCCCTGCCGCTGCCGCCGAGACGCCGACACCGGAGCCAAGCCTCAGCCCTGAGGCCTCGCCTGAACCGACGCCTGAACCCACGCCGGAGCCGACCCCCGAGCCCACGCCGACGCCCACGCCGGAACCCACCCCCGAGCTCTTCACCTTCTCCGCCATCGGGGACTGCACCCTGGCTTCCCACCAGAACATGTCTCCCACGGACCCGGCGTCCATCGAAGCCATCATCGGGGAGAACTACGCCTATCCCTTCCAGAATACCGTGCAGTACTTTGAAGCGGATGAGCTCACCGTCGCCAATCTGGAGTGTACCCTTTCCGATACCTGGCTCTATTCCGATTCCTTCTTCCATTTCCGCGCTCCCGCGGCCTATGCCAAGATCCTCAACGAAGGCGGCGTGGACTTTGTGAACACCGCCAACAACCACACCAACGACTTCGGCCAGCAGGGCATCACCGATACCTGCGCCGCGCTGGATGCCGAGGGCGTCTCCTACGGTCAGGAGGGCCAGAGCCAGATCATCACCACGCCCAACGGCATCAAGGTGGGCATTTACTGTGATTATCACGGCTACTATCCCGTCACCGAGGACTGCGTGGCCGCCATCGAGCAGCTGAAGGAGGACGGCGCGGAGTACATCATCTGCATGTTCCACTGGGGCCAGGACGAAGTGGTCTATCACCCCAAGCAGGTGCAGATCGATCTGGCCCACGCCTGTGTGGACGCCGGAGCGGACTTCGTCTACGGCAGCCACAGCCACTGCCTGCAGCCCTATGAGGAGTATAACGGCGCCTATATCCTCTACAGCATCGGCAACTGGTCCTTCGGCGGCAACACCACCCCCAAGGACATGGACACTGCCATCTTCCAGATCACCGTCAAGCGGGACCTGGACGGCAGCATCTCCAACGAGAGCTGCGGCGTCATTCCCTGCTGCGTTTCCAGCCGTCCCGTGCTGGAGGGCTACATGGACTACGGTTACAACGACTATTGTCCCACGCCCTACGAGGTGGGGAGCGAGCTGTATGAGCGGGCCATGAGCAAGATCCTGGGCACCTACGAGGGCCCCGACGGCGTGGTGGACTACTCCGGTTGGAACAACAGCTACGGCGGGTAAGAGCTTTCAGAATGAAGAGATAAGGGCGCGTTTCAAAATGCGTGATCCTGTCATTCCGAACCAGTGACCGATGTCACTGGTGTGGGGATCCGTTTCTTTTCGTAGGAAAACGGTTTGCCACGACCAGTTTGCGAACTGGTCTCGCAATGACAGCGCATTTTGTAACGCGCCCTTGCCTTTTTGACGGGATTCGGGTATAATGACCGAGTTATCGTGAATTCTGCCTCTTTTCAAGGAGTTTTTCGGAATGAAAAAGCTGACCAAAAAGCCATCCTTTGCTGTTTTTATTCTTTCTCTGGTATTGCTGCTTGCGGTGCTGGTGCTGCGCCGGGTGCAGATCAACCGCATCTGGCCGGAGGACCTGGTCCTCCCGCGGCAGAGCGCGGAAGTCTCCCAGCAGGCGCCCAGCGTCGAGCAGGAGAGCGAAGCCGCACCTGCGCCCCTGGCGGAGGAGAAGAGCTATGTGATCTCCGTGGTGGGGGACTGCACCCTGGCTTCCGCCCAGTTCATCGATCCCTCGGAGCACCGCTCCATCGAGTATCACATCCAGCAGGACTATGCCTATCCCTTCTCCAACACGAAGGACTACTTTACCGGGGACGATCTGACCCTGGCCAATCTGGAGTGCACCCTGTCCGATACCAAATTCTTCTCCTATGAGCAGTTCTCCTTCCTGGCTCCCGCCGCTTATGCGGAGATCCTGAACGAAGGCGGTGTGGATTTTGTCACCACCGCCAACAACCACATGGCCGACTTCGGCACCGCAGGCGAGGAATTCACCTTCATGGCGCTGAACGACCATGGCGTGCCCTTCGGCAAGGAAGGGGAGTCCAAGCTCGTCACCACGCCCAGCGGCCTCACCGTTGGCATCTACTGCGACTATAACCACCTGGAGCCCGACCCGGACAAGGCGGCGGCCGCCATCCGTCAGCTCCGCACCGACGGGGCGGAATACGTGGTCTGCGCCTTCCACTGGGGCAAGGAACTGGTCTACACCCCCTTTGACAGCCAGACGGAGCTGGCCCACCGCTGCATCGACGCGGGGGCGGATCTGATCTACGGCAGCCACAGCCACTGCCTGCAGCCGGTGGAGCAGTACGGCGGCGGTCTCATCCTCTACAGCATGGGCAACTGGGTCTTCGGCGGCAGCACCGCCCCCACGGACATGGACACCGCCATCATCCAGGTCCATGTGAAGCGCGCCGGGAACGGCACAGTCAGTACCGACGGCTACACCGTGATCCCCTGCTGCGTCTCCAGCCGCCCTGTAAAGGACAACTACTCCGGCGATAACTACAACGACTATCGCCCCACGCCCTATACCGAGGGCAGCAACGCCTATAACCGGGTCCTCTCCAAGCTGGACGGCAGCTTCGTCCCCGACTCCGAGGGCCGGGATTACTCCGACGTCTACGCCCATTTTTAGTTTTTAGTTTTTAGTATCAAAAAAGGATGAGAAGACCTTCCCTTCATTCGATCCCGAAGAGGCGCTTGCCGTTTTCCCAGGTGAGACGCTCCACTTCTTCCGGGCAGAGGCCCTTGATCTCCGCGATCTTTTCGATCACGTAGCGGAGATTCCGGGAATCGTTGCGCTTTCCCCGCATGGGCTCCGGACTCAGATAGGGACTGTCCGTTTCGATCAGGATCCGGTCCGCGGGGCAGATCTCCAGCACCTCCAGGGCCTTCCGGGCGTTCTTGTAGGTGATGGGCCCGTCAAAGCCCAGATACCAGCCTCGCTTCAAAAGCTCCGCGGCCATCTCCGCGTGGTGGGCCTCCCGGTCGTGGACGATGACCGGTTTCCCCAATTCGATCGCCAGTTCGATCTGCTGGCGGAACAGGGCTTTCTGCTCTTCCTTCTGGGAGGCGTCCCAATAGTAATCCAGTCCAACCTCGCCGATGGCGACGCACTTGGGGTGCCGTGCCATCTCGCAGATCTCGGCATAGGCCTCCAGATCGTATTTGTCCATGTCCTCCGGGTGGATGCCCACCGCGGCATAGACGAAGGAATATTTCTCCGCCAGGTCCAGAGCCATGCGGCTGCTGCGGGCGTCGCAGCCCGGGTCCAGGATCAGCCCCACCCCGGCGGCGTGGGCAGCCTCCAGGGTCTCGAAGCGGTCGGCGTTGAAGGCGCCGGAATCGTAATGGGCGTGGGTATCAAAAATCATCTGCCTCACCTCTCTGCGCTATCCTAACATGAAGGGGCGGCGCTTGCAAGAGGGGAGCGGGTCGGCCGTGTTTACATTTTCTTCTTTTCTTTTACTGCTCTCTATGGTATAATTCCCATAATCGCCGGGCAGAAGGGAAGTGAGGACCGTGCCGAAGCAGCAGGGCGTCAAGAAAATCGCGGACAACCGCAAAGCCTTTCACGATTATTTTGTGCTCGAGCGCTACGAGGCCGGGATCGAGCTGGCCGGGACGGAGGTCAAGTCCATCCGGGCCGGTCAGGTGAACCTGAAGGACTCCTTCTGCACCGTAAAGGACGGGGAGCTTTTTGTGCGCGGCATGCACGTGAGCCCCTATGAGCACGGCAACATCTTCAACAAGGACCCGGTGCGGCCCCGGCGGCTCCTCATGCACAAGCGGGAGATCCTGAAGCTCAACGCCCGCGTGATGCAGGACGGTGTTGCCCTGATCCCCCTGTCCCTGTACTTCAAGGACAGCCGGGTGAAGGTGGAGCTGGGCCTCTGCAAGGGCAAAAAGCTCTATGACAAGCGCCAGAGCGACGCGGACCGGGAGTCCAAACGCGATATCGACCGAATCATGAAAGAGAGGAAATACGAATGAGCAATCCCATCGTGACCTTTGAAATGGAAAACGGCGACGTGATGAAGGCGGAGCTCTATCCCGAGATCGCCCCCAACACCGTCAACAACTTCATCTCCCTGGTAAAGAAGGGCTTTTACGACGGCCTGATCTTCCACCGGGTCATCTCCGGCTTCATGATCCAGGGCGGCGACCCCAAGGGCATCGGCGTGGGCGGCCCCGGCTACGGCATCAAGGGCGAGTTTCTGCAGAACGGCTTCAAGAATGATCTTAAGCACAGCCGCGGCGTGCTCTCCATGGCCCGCTCCGGCAACCCCAACTCCGCCGGCAGCCAGTTCTTTATCATGCATGAGGACAGCCCCCATCTGGACGGCGGCTACGCGGCCTTCGGCAAGCTCATTGAGGGCATCGAGGTGGTGGACAAGATCTGCAGCGTCCGCACCGACTGGAACGACAAGCCCCGGATCCCCCAGGTGATGAAGAAGGTCACCGTGGAGACCTTCGGCGTGGACTACCCCGAGCCGGAGAAGGTTTGAGACAGACCAGTAGGGGAGGGGCTTGCCCCTCCCGCAGACAAGCTGCAGCCACCCGTTAGGGGCGACCCTCGCGGTCGCCCGACGCACCTGGAAACGAGGATAGCATTCGTTCCCGGGTATGCGCAAGCAAAGTGCGCAGCACTTTCGAAAACCGGGGAAGCGGAATGGAGCAAGCTTCCTCAAAACCCATCGTAGTTTACAAAATCGAAGCCCAGCTAAGCGGGTTCGATTTTGAGAGGAAGAGGGAGATTGCGGATATGGAGCTTTCCCGGCACTTTCGAAAACCGGGGAAGCGGAATGGAGCAAGCTTCCTCTGACGACGCGGGGGTGTAACGGTTTCGACGGGGGTGTGGAGGCAGGAATAGCGGGCGGATGCGCCTACCATCCTTAAAATGGGCAACTTTTATAAATTAAAGAACAACGATTATCCTGTTCTTCTCGCTGCTTAATTAGCGAGCGTTCCCCCCGGGAGGCCCACGGCCCGGGACGGAGCGTCGATCAGTGGGGAACGTGCGTGCGCTAAGCTTTGCGCGCACCACGCATCATGAAGCTACCAAGTCCCCGAGCATGACGGTTTGCGCCGGGACGAGGGAATGCAAACAACCGTCTGCGCCCGGAGAAGTTCCTGTTAAAACGCTTTCGGACGGGAGTTCAACTCTCCCCACCTCCACCAAAGCGAAAATCCTGTCACGAAAGTGGCAGGATTTTTGCGTTGTATTCTTCATCCTTCAGTTTTCAGTCTTCATTTTTAATTTGCAGTGACAGGATTTTCTAAATGAATACTGAAGACTTAAGACTGAAAAATGAATAATGATTGCGAAAGCGGTCATTTTCCATTACAATAAAACTGGTGATGATATGAAGGAAAACATTTTGATCGCTAAATCCATCGACTTCGGAGCTCGAATCGTAAAACTGCATCAATACCTGGTCAAAACGAAACATGAATCTGTTTTGTCCAAGCAAATACTGCGAAGCGGTACATCCATCGGAGCGAACATTAATGAGGCCCAGTATGGGCACAGCAAGGCTGATTTCATTGCAAAGCTGCATATCTCCTTGAAAGAAACTGCGGAGACCGAGTACTGGCTGCGCCTTTTGCAGAAGTCAGAGTACTTGGATGAACCTATGGCTGCGTCTCTTCTCAACGACTGTTTGGAGATTAAACGCATCCTGATCGCCTCCATAACCACGGCGAAGGAAAACGAAGCCCATCCATCCCTGCAACGATGATCAATATGGTGAGGAGTCTCCATGAGAAAAGAATTATATGACCGCATCCTGTCATTGCTGCCCTCGGCTGATCTGAAAGAGACGATCCAACGCACGGGTTATCGCGTGCCGGATCGGGACCTTTTGACGGTCGCCTGGCGTTATGCGCCGGACTATGACACACGCCTCGGACTTCTGCGGGAACTGGGAGAGTGCTTTGAAGGAGAACTAAAGAATTATATATCTGGGCTTATCGACACGCAGCGTCAGATTCTGGAAAGTTTCCTACACTGCGAGGAGGGAACAGTTTACGAGTTGTTCCTGAAAGAAACGTCTGACGCGTATGAGGAAGGAAACCTATGCAGAAGCTACGAGGAAGCCCTGCGCATGATCCCGCTGATCTATCAGGAGTATCCTTTCTGCAAGGAAAGGGAAGAGACGCGCTATCGCATCGTGAAGCGGCGGATCTTATCGGACAATACGGGTTTTCTGGAAGATGAAATGGGCCAGGCGCGGCTGCTTCCCGGGAAGAAGCTGTACGATGTCGAAATGTATGCATATGATCATCGGCCCGAAGAATGCGAGGGAGGCTGCCTTGCCTGCAATTTCCCCTGTGCTTACTGTCACGATGTGCTGTTTCCGGCTTTCCTCCGCTACGGAGAAGCGGTAAGATACCAAAGAGACCCGTTCCTTGGGAAACAAGCCTTCGGGATCTGTTTTGACCTTCAGCAGGATCATGCCCCCTGTGCGGATTGCTATGTGATCCCGCTGGAAAGCCTTCCGGTCTGCTATCACGATTTCGAAAACATTCACAACGCCCACCAGCATATCCCGGCTCCGCTGGTGGAGAGGATCGAACCCTCTGCGCTGCCGGAAAAGCTGCGGGCGGATTACGAGGCCTGTCTGGCCTACATACTGGAGCACTGGCCGAAGAAAGAGTAAGCGCGGGGGATATTTTTTTCATATACCTTGGAATTTAGATGGAAAGAGTGTACGCAACGTCAACAAACTGGAAGGAGGAATCAAGATGGGCTTTTTTCCATGGAAGAAGAAACCAAAATACGAATTGATTCTGTATTCGGAGCGCGATCAGGATACCTATGAGAAAATGATCCAGGATCGGATCGGGAGCTGTGAGATCGTGATGCACGAGATCGTCTCACCGGACCTTCATATCGACGTGCTCCCGATCCCGCCTTCCGAGGAAAGAAACTACTACACGCTGCTTACCATGGGGATGGGCGCTTATCGGATGCCGGTGCCATCCGTGTATGGCAGGATGAACCGGGCGGAACTGGCCATTCGTCTGCCTGCTGACTGGGATATCCGCTCCAACGACGAGAAATGGTATTGGCCCATCGGGCTCCTCAAGGATCTGGCGAGAATGCCGTATTACCAAAAGACATGGCTTGGGTACGGCCATGATGTGGACTTCGGAAGCCATTTTTCCGCTGAAACAGAGCTGTGCGCGGTACTGCTTGATATCTTTGATGATTCCATTGAGCCCTTGGCCTTGGAAAATGGGGATCAGCTGGTCATCTATAATGTGATCCCTATCTATAGACCAGAGATGGAATACAAGAATGAGCATGATGCGGAAGCTCTGCTTGAAAAAATGACAGAGGAAACGATCCACGGGCCTCTGAATCTCAAACGGGCGAGTGTGATCTAAGCCTTTTCCCCTTATGAAAAACTCGCCGCTTTTCAAATTGCTTCTGCCGTCCGGCCATGCTATCCTTGGATCAGAAAAGAAAACAAGGAGGCATATACCATGGAAAACAAATACGATCTCAACGACCTGGCGCTGATGACGGGCTTCACCACCCGGACCCTGCGCAATTACCTGACCCAGGGGCTTCTGGAAGGGGAGAAGGAAAACGGCGTCTGGCAGTTCACGCCGGAGCAGCTGGACCGCTTCTTCAGCGAGCCCTTTGTGAAGGAGGGCCTGCGCATCAAGCGCAGCAGCGCGGTGTTCGACTTTCTGGCGGAGAAGGACCGGAAAACAGCCAGGACCTGTGTTGTCCTGGACCTTCCCGCAAGCCGCCAGAAGGGAGACGCCGTTTCCGCCTTCTTCTGCAGGGAGATGCAGGAGGCCTCTGACCTGCGCTTCAGCTACGGCTGGGACAAGGGCTTTGCCCGGGTGATCCTTACCGGCGCGGCGGACGCCGTGGAGAAGATCCTGAAGGCGTACTACGGCACAGAGTTCAAGGAATGATCTGCTTCTGCATTAGGGGACTGACCTTCTCAAAAGAAGAGAGGTTCCGGCCTGAAGCACAAGCTCCCGCGTATGCGTAGGGGATGCCGCCCTCGGCATCCCGGCGTGAAAATCTTCCGAACAGAAAAGCTCCGGCGAATTCGGTCATGGAACCTTTTTTGCCGGAGCTTTTGATTGCCTTTTTTTGTTGGTCGTGGGACGCCCGGGGCGGCGTCCCCTGCGCGCGAATCTGACGTTTACGCGTTATGAGGCAGGCTTGTTCCTTCGAAAGAATCAAATAGCGGAGGGCTCGGTTCGAAACGATGCAGCAGGAGCTCTTGCAGGGATAGCCGTCATACTTGTTGTTCGCATAGTCGCAGCTATCCTGGGACCAGCAGTTCTCTCTGCCCTGATTGCTGTGCCTGCACATTTCTGTGGGTATGACGGTTCCGCCTGTGACGACATCCAGCTGATCCGCGGGAACTGTCAACCAAAAGGACGAGCCGCCGGGGACGACAGACATCCCGTCAAGCTGTGCTGCCGGAAGAATCTGCCGGGATCCGTCGGAAAACCCTATCCTTCTCCGGGATCCTGTGATATAATACAAAAAATAGCGGGATCGGCTTGCCGCTCTGATCCTGCCCGGGAGGTGTATGCATGGCCGCATTTACCGATATCCTTTCAAGCGTTTATACCGAGCTCCTCGATTTCCTGCTCTTTTCCCTGGGCCTGTGGATGGTGTTTGGGAAACTCAAATGGAAGCAGCGATGGATGGCCTGGGTCCCGGGTCTGCGCATCGCCGCCCTGGGACGGAGCGTCCAGCTGACGCGCGAGGGTATCCTCTGCGGCATCATGGAAGTGGTCTCCTTTGTTGTCGGCTACTTCTCCAAAGGGGAGATCACGGACAGATTCACCTTGTTCCTGAGCCTGGCGATGCTTGTTCTCCTCGTTCTTCTCGTCGTGTATCGCCTTCGCATCTACGTCAGACTCCTGCGGGTGTTTGGCATGAAAAAGCGCTGGATCTTGGTGTGGATCTTTTTCGACTGGCTTGTGCTGATGATCATCGGCTTCGGGAAGAAGTTCCAGCCCGTGGAGCTGCCAGAGCCGGAAGATTGGGAGGCCGGCACGGCGCCGGCGGAGATCTCCGGCGCCGAAAACGTCCACTTCCGCCCCGCGGCAGAGTCCGGCTTGAGCGTGGACCTGTTTGAGCGCACGGCCAAGGACTTCGGCAAGACCCACTACCTGCTCAAGGACATCTCCCTGGATATTCCCAAGGGCTCCCTGGTGCTGCTGCTGGGCGGCTCCGGGGCAGGAAAGACCACCCTGGTGAACGCCATCATCGGCTATGAGAAGGCCAAGGCCAGGATGACCCTCAACGGCGCGGATATCTATAAGGATTACGCGCACATGAAGTATAAGATCGGCTTCGTGCCCCAGAAGAACCTGATGCGCGGAAACGACACGGTGCTGCAGACCGTGGACGACGCCGCCGAGCTGCGCCTGCCCAGCGCCGTCTCCACCGCGGAGAGAAAAAGCCGGGTGCAGGAGGTCATGGATCTGCTGGGCCTGAGCGCCGGCGCCAGCGGCCTGGTATGCAAAAAATCCGGCGGTCAGCTCCGTCGCATCTCCATCGCCATGGAGCTGGTGTCCGATCCGGAGCTCTTCGTGCTGGACGAGCCGGACTCCGGCCTGGACGGTGTGATCGCCAGGGAGATCTTCTCCAAGCTCAGGGCCATTGCGGATGAGGGCAGGATCGTCATCGTGATCACCCACACCCCGGACCGGGTCATCGACCTCTTTGACAAGGTGATCGTCCTGGCAAGAGACTCCGGCCGCGTGGGACGCCTGGCCTTCTACGGCAGCCCCCAGGAGGCCCGGGACTTCTTCGGGAAGGAGACCATGGAGGACGTGGTGATGAGCGTCAACAGTAAGGAGCAGGGCGGGGAAGGCCTTGCCGAGCACTATATCGAACGCTACGCGGCTCTTGCCGCTGCCACGGAAGGAGGTGCGGCCACATGACCGAACAGATCCGACACAAGGGCCGCCTTGCCCAGACCGGCATCTATCTGGGCAAATTCCTGCGCATGTTCGTTTACCAGAACGACTGGAAGCTGCTGCCCATGGGCGCGGTGATCGCCGCCATTGTGGTCTTCGTGGTGGGCGGCACGCTCTTCCAATACCAGGAGGGCACAAAGCTTGGCGTTTTCGCCCTGGTCTGCGCCTGCATCTGGAACGGCTTTTTCAACTCCATCCAGGTGGTCTGCCGAGAGCGGGAGATCATCAAGCACGAGCACCGCTCCGGCCTGCACATGTCCTCCTATGTCTTCGCGCAAATGATCTACCAGCTGCTGCTCTGCCTTGCGCAGACGGTGATCACCCTGATCATCTGTTCCATTGCCGGTGTGCGCATCCCCTCTCTCGGGGTCGTGACGCCTTGGGGGCTGCTGGATGTGGGCATCAGCATCCTGCTCATCACCTACACCGCCGATATGATGGCGCTCATGGTCTCCAGCATCGTGCGCACCACCACCACGGCCATGACCACCATGCCCTTCCTCCTGATCTTCCAGCTGGTGTTCTCCGGCGGCTTCTTCACCCTTTCCGGCTTTGCCAACAAGATCAAGTACCTGACGATCTCCCACTGGGGCATGGACGGGCTGTGCAGCATCGGCCGCTATAACGAGCAGCCCATGGTGGCGGTCTGGAATATGATCGTAGGCTTCAAGGACCTGGACGTTTTCGGCTATACCCCGCTGAAGGACGCGCTGATCTATGTGGAGGAGCAGGGCTGGCGGGATTACTTCCTGGAATGGTGCGGTCAGCATAACCAGGTGCCCCAATATGCCGCTACCGTGGAAAACGTCCTTTCAAACTGGGGCGTGCTGCTGCTCATGACGGTCGTTTTTGCGCTGGCCGCCGTCATCGCCCTGGAGTTTGTCGACAGAGATAAGAGATAAACCGCATCATACGGAAAAGAACGGAGAGGAAACAAAGCTATGAAAACAAGATTTGTCGCGGCCCTGCTCGCGTTGCTGCTGATGCTGAGCCTCGCTGCCTGCGGGGAAACGGAAGTGGCAAGCGTGCTGGAACAGGCGGCGGAGGCCGGCATCTCCCTGGGAGAGCCGGGCGAGGAAGACGATACCCCCGGGGAGGTACCTCAGTGCGTCCAGGATCTCAGCGAAGAGGAGAATGCTCTCCTGAACGGGGAATGGAAGGACGGCGTCTATCTCAACGAGTATTTCGGTTACCGCTTTACCCTTCCCGCGGGAGGAACGATGACCCGACTCCATGACGAGGCAACGGAGTGGACGGAACCTGTCTCCCTGGCCGCGTGCTATGAGGGGAAAGAAGGCGGCCTGATCTTCTGGGCAGATATCCCTGACCTGGACGGATTTGTCATGATCGGTGTCCAGGCGCGGAAGGATGAGGAATTCGGTCTGGACGAGGAAGCGCTGGTCGAGAAAAACATCCGGGATATCTGGGATATCAACAAGCTCTTCGGCGAAGACAGGGGACCTGAGTTGGGTACGGCTGTATTTGCCGGCGAAGAGCACCCCGCGGCGATCCAGACTTCGGAGATCAGCTCCGGGACCCAAAACATGATCGATCTCTATATCCCGAAGGGGGACTTCCTGTATCTGGTGACCATCACGGTGAATAACGGAGAATGGGAGCCTCTGCTGGCCCTGTTCGACAAGGCCTGAGCACGGAGAAACTGCAGTCATAATTTCAAAACGGCTGACGCATAATCAAAGCGTCAGCCGTATCTTTCTGTGTAGAGAGCATGAGGTTTACATAATCGAAGACCCGGCAAGCGGCTTTGCAACCGGAAAAACCGAAGCTTAACGCCTTGTTGCCATTCTGTTTCTTTCTTATACCAAAAAGCAATAAAATTGCAAGTAAAAGTTAGATTTTACATACATTTTACAACTTTTTTGGGCACTTTTCTACCAAAAAAATATGGAAATTCCCGAATCGCTGTGTTATACTTATGTCACGCAAATTATGTAAATCATTTTTATTATGTTCGGGAAAGAGGACACAGGACATGGACTTCACGGAGAAGCGGATCGACGGGGAAGAAAAGTACAAGGGCGTTATCGTCCGGGTCGTGCTGGACCGGGTACAGCTCTGCGACGGGAAAATGACAAAGCGCGAGGTGGTGGAACACCCGGGCGGCGTCTGCATCCTGCCCATCGATGAAAACGGGGTCTGCACCATGGTGCGCCAGTTCCGCTACCCCTTCGGCAAGATGATGCTGGAGGCCCCCGCGGGCAAGCTGGAATACGGCGAGGACCCGCTGGAATGTGCCGTGCGGGAGCTCTCGGAAGAGACGGGCTTTCAGGCCGATGAGCTGATCCCCATGGGCTCCATGTGCACCTCTCCCGGCTTTTCCACCGAGCGGCTCTATCTTTACCTGGCCCTTGGCCTGCACGCGGGCAAGAGCCACCCGGATGAGGGAGAGTTCCTGAACGTGGAAAAGATCCCCTTCCGGAAGCTGACGGAAATGGTTATGAACGACGAGATCGACGACGGAAAGACCATTGCGGCGGTGCTGAAGGCGGAGAAGATCCTGGCCGCGCGCTGAGCTGCTTCAGAACGGCAAAGCAGAAAAAACTTGCTATTTACCACAATATCTGGTATAACTTAGACTCGGTGCTCCCCATGCGGGCGCACGGATCGTTTGGAAGGTGCTTCAATTGGAAAAATATCGTATCAACGGCGGCAGAGCGCTTCACGGTGAAGTGGAGATCAGCGGCGCCAAAAACGCGGCTGTTGCCATCATCCCCGCCGCCCTCCTGGTGGAAGGCGTGTGCCGCATTGAAAATATTCCCCAGATCAGCGATACCGACATGCTTCTGACCATTTTGGCCGAACTGGGCGCCAGGGTCAGCTATATCAATAAGACCACCATCGAGATCGACTGCACGAATGCCCGCTATCAGGACGCTCCCTATGACCTGATGCGCAAGATCCGCGCGTCCTATTATCTCATCGGCTCCATGCTGGGCCGCTTCGGCAGCGCCAAGACCACCATGCCCGGCGGCTGCAACTTCGGCGTGCGCCCCATCGACCAGCACATCAAGGGCATGACCGCCCTGGGCGCCAGCATCGACGTGAAGAACGGCTTTATCTATGCCGACGCTGCCGGCGGCCGTCTCCACGGGGCCCGGATCTATCTGGACAAGGTCTCCGTCGGCGCCACCATGAACATCATGATCGCGGCGGTGCTGGCCTCCGGCCGCACCATCATCGAGAACGCGGCCCGGGAGCCCCACATCGTGGACCTGGCCAACTTCCTCAACTCCATGGGCGCGGACGTCCGCGGCGCGGGCACCGACACCATCAAGGTCAACGGCGTGGATAAGCTCCACGGCGGCAGCTACTCCATCATTCCCGACCAGATCGAGGCCGGCACCTACATGGTCGCCGCCGCGGCCACCGGCGGGGAAGTGCTGGTGAAGAACGTTATCCCCAAGCACCTGGAGTGCATCAGCGCCAAGCTCCGCGAGACCGGCACCATCGTGCAGGAGTACGAAGATTCCGTCCTGGTGAAGGGCGCCAGCAATCTGCGTCGGGTCAACATCAAGACCATGCCGTATCCCGGCTTCCCCACCGATATGCAGCCCCAGATGGGCACGCTCCTGTGCCTGGCGAAGGGCACCTCCGTCATCACCGAGGGCATCTACGACAACCGCTTCAAGTACGTCAACGAGCTGCGCAAGATGGGTGCGGAGATCCAGGTGGACGGGCGCATTGCCATCATCGAGGGCGGCCGCCGTCTCACCGGCGCCCAGGTCATGGCCTGCGATCTGCGGGCCGGCGCTGCCATGGTCATCGCGGGTCTCGTTGCCGCCGGCGTCACCGAGGTGGAGGATATCCACTTCATCGAGCGCGGCTATGAAAACTTCGTCGGCAAGCTCCAGGGCCTGGGGGCGGATATCGAACTGGTGGACATTCCGGAGCCTGCGGAGCTCAGCGACAAGATCATTTCCCTGGGCTGATGCGGATCCATGTTTTTGCCAGCGGCTCAAGCGGCAACTGCCTGCTGCTGGAGGATCGGGAGACTCTGCTCCTGATCGATGCGGGAATATCCCGGCGACGGGTTGCCGCTGCCCTGAAAGCGCTGGATTTTGAATTGGAACAGATTTGCGGAGTGCTCATTACCCATGAGCACTCCGATCATATTTCCGGACTTGTGAACCTGGCGAAGGGCCGGGATCTGCCGGTGTACGCGCCTCACACCGTGGCGTCCCGGCTTCTGGGCGCCCTGCCTCTGCTGCAGGACAATCTCCGCATCATCCCGGTGGGGGAGCGCTTCCGGATCGGACAGCTGGACGTCACGGCTTTCCACACCTCCCACGACACGGACGAGAGCGTGGGCTATCGGGTGGAGGGAGAGGGCGTCTATGCTCATGCCACCGACACCGGCTGTGTCACCGAAGAGATGGGACGGATGCTCCTGGGGGCGGATACGGTGCTTCTGGAATCCAACCACGACGAGGAGATGCTGCGCTATGGCCCCTATCCCTTTTACCTGAAAAAGCGGATCCTCTCCGCCCGGGGCCATCTCTCCAATGCCGACTGCGCAGCCTTCGCCCGGCAGCTTGCGGAAAGCGGCACACGGCAGATCGTTCTGGCCCATCTGAGCCGGGAGAACAACACGCCCCAAAAGGCCGTGGAGGAGACGGCAAAAGCTCTGGAGGGCCTTTCGACGGCCCTTTACTGCGCGCCGGTGCTGGGCTGCCTGAGCCTGGAGGTGGGGAAGACCGAAGACTGCTTAGCTGCGAAGGAGACCCTATGCTCAATGTGAAATTCATCTGCGTGGGCAAAATGCGGGAGTGCTTTTACCTGGACGCTTTCGAGGAATACCGCAAGCGCCTGGGCGCCTACTGCCGTCTGGAGCTGCTGGAGCCCCAGGAGCAGCGCCTGCCGGAACGTCCCTCCCAGGGGGAAATCAGCGCGGCCCTGGAGAAAGAGGCGGCCGAGATCCTGAAGGCGATCCCTCAGGACGCCTATGTGGTTGCCCTCTGTGTGGAGGGGAAGGAGCTTCCCAGCGAGGCCATGGCGGAGCTGGTGGAGGGAAGAGAGAATTCCGGCAAGCCTAAGCTCTGTTTTGTGGTGGGAGGCTCTTACGGACTGTCAGAAACTGTAAAAAAACGGGCTGACCTGCGCCTGAGCATGAGTAAAATGACATTTCCTCATCATTTGGCAAGAATAATGCTTGCAGAACAGCTCTATCGGGGGTATAAAATAAGAGAAGGATCCCGATATCATAAATAAAGGAGTGTTCCCGATGGAAGGGCCCAAACTGGACTGGGGCCGGGTGGATTGGAGCGCCCTCTCCGACCGCTGGCCCAAAGGGGAGGACGGCAGCCCCGAGCTTCCCCGTTATCTCTGCCACCGCAGCTGTGTGGACATGTCCGACCGGATCTTCGTGAACATGCTGGAGTCCTACGGCGTGGCCTGTCTGTGCGTGGATCCCGGCAACGGGGGCTTTGCCCGTGTGGTCATGGGCATGAGCGGACAGGGCGTGGATATCTATGTACCCGAAAGTCAATATGACGATGCAATAGCATTATCGAAGGAGGAAAACAATGAGGAACTTTAAGGAAGAGTACCAGCGCTGGCTGGACAGCCCCGCACTCAGCGACGCGGAGTGGAAGGAACTGGACGCCATCCGGGACGATGAGAAGGAGATCGAAAGCCGCTTCTTCGCGCCCCTGGAGTTCGGTACCGCCGGTCTCCGCGGCACCATGAAGGTGGGTCTGCATCACATGAACGTGCACGTGATCCGCTGGGCCACCCAGGCCTTTGCCAACGTCATCTGCGCCGAAGGTGAAGAGGCCAAGCGCAAGGGCATCGCCGTTGCCCATGACTGCCGTCTCAATGGCGAGGATTTCGCCCGCGAGGCCGCCTGCGTCATGGCTGCCAACGGCATCCACGTCCGCATTTTCGACGCGCTGCGCCCCACTCCCGAGCTGAGCTTTGCCGTTCGCTATTACGGCTGCACCGCTGGCCTCAATGTCACCGCCAGCCACAACCCCAAGGAGTACAACGGCTATAAGGTCTACTGGTCCGACGGCGCCCAGCTGCCGCCCCAGCACGCCGACGCCATCGCTCACCAGATGGAAGCCATCGACATCTTCAGCGGCTTCAAGACCATGGACTTTGACGAGGGCGTGAAGCAGGGCCTGATCGAGGTCATCGGCGACGAGACCGACGAGGCCTTCCTGGAGAACGTCATGGCCCAGGCCATCGACACCGAGAGCGTGAAGAAGGCTGCCGACGATCTGAAGATCGTGTACACTCCCTTCCACGGCTGCGGCTACAAGCTGGTGCCCGAAGCCCTGAAGCGCCTTGGCATCAAGCACCTCTATCCCGTGCCCGAGCAGATGGTCATCGACGGCAACTTCCCCACGGTTGTCTCTCCCAACCCGGAGAATCCCGAGGGCTTCTATCTGGCCGTGGATCTGGCCAGAAAGGTCGGCAGCGATCTCATCATCGGCACCGACCCGGACTCTGACCGTATCGGCACCATGGTCCGCAAGGGCGATGAGTATGTGACCATCACCGGCAACCAGATGGGCGTTCTGCTGCTGGACTACATCATCCAGGCCCGCAAGGCCATGGGCAAGCTCCCCGCCAACGCCGGCGCAGTCTCCAGCATCGTCTCCACCGCCATGTCCCGTGCCGTCTGCGAGGCCAACGGCGTCCACTTTGAGGACACCTTCACCGGCTTCAAGTTCATGGCCGAGCGCATCGCCACCTGGGAGGCCGCAAAGAGCTATCAGTACATCTTCGCCTTTGAAGAGAGCTACGGCTACATGGTGGGCGACTATGTCCGCGACAAGGATGCCGTCACCGCCGCCATGCTGGTGGCTGAGATGGCCGCCCATTACTCCATGGAGGGCAAGACCCTGCTGGACGCCATGAACGACCTGTACGAGAAGTACGGCTTCTTCGCCGAGAAGACCGTGAACCTGGTCATGCCCGGCCTGGACGGCATGCGCAAGATGAAGGCCCTCATGGACGATCTGCGCACCAATCCTCCCGAGGAGATCGCCGGCGAGACCGTCATCCGCCTGCGGGACTACCTGGACGGCAGCATCAACGTCAAGGGCCTGGGCAAGGTGGACCGGACTCCCTTCTTCGGCTCCAACGTGCTCTACTTCGAACTGGCCGACGGCTCCAGCTTCATCGTGCGTCCCTCCGGCACCGAGCCCAAGATCAAGGTCTATCTCCTGGTCCGCGGCAAGAGCAGTGAGGACAGCGCCGCCAAGGTCGCCAAGTACAGCGAGTACACCGAGACCATCGGCAAATGAAGCAGCTTTTGCAGCTCTTCCTGGCTTTCGCCCGGGTCGGCGTCATGACCTTCGGCGGCGGCTATGCCATGATCCCCATTCTGGAACGGGAGATCGTGGACCGGCAAGGCTGGGCAAGCTCCGAAGAGCTGATGGACTACTACGCGGTGGGACAGTGCACCCCCGGCGTCATCGCCGTGAACACCGCCACCTTTATCGGCTATAAGGTGGCGGGCACCCTGGGCGGCGTCTTTGCCACTTTGGGCATGGTGTTCCCATCCCTGGTCATCATCACCGTGATCGCCGGTGTCCTGACCCGTTTTGCGGACATTCCTGCGGTGAAGAGCGCTTTTGCGGCCATTCGTATCTGCGTCTGCGTGCTGATCTTCAACGCCGTCCTCAAGCTCTGGAAGGGCGCCGTGAAGGACAAGGCGGGACTCTGCCTCTTCCTTCTGGTCTTTGTGCTCTCCATCTTCCTGGACATTTCCCCGGTCTTCTACGTGCTCTTCTGCGCCGTCGCGGGCATCCTCTTTACCAGATGGGGGGTGCGGGGCAAATGATCCTTCTGCGCCTGTTCTGGGAGTTTTTCAAGACCGGACTCTTCGCGGTGGGCGGCGGCATGGCCACTCTGCCCTTTCTCTACGATATGGCGGCCAAGACCGGCTGGTTCACGGCGGCAAATCTGGCGGACATGATCGCCGTCAGCGAGTCCACCCCCGGACCCATCGGCGTCAATATGGCGACCTACGTGGGCTTCCACACCGCCGGGATCCCCGGCGCCGTGGTCGCCACCCTGGGCCTTATCACGCCGGAGGTCATCATCATCCTGCTCATCGCCCGGGTGCTCCAGCAGTTCCGGCAGAATAAGACCGTGGACGCCGCGTTCTACGGCCTGCGGCCCTGCTCGGTGGGCCTGATCGCCGCGGCGGGGCTCCTGGTGGTGAAGGTGGCCATGTTCCATGTGGACGCCTGGCGGGAAAGCGGCGTTTTCACCGATCTCTTCAACTGGAAGGCTTTGGCCCTCGCCGCGGTACTGATCGTGCTGACCCGCTTTGTAAAGCCGCTGAAGAAGCTGCACCCGATCCTCTTTATCCTGGGCTCCGCTGTGGTCGGCGTGGTCTTCGCCTTCTGAACATAACAACGCAAAAAGGACTGTCTTCGGACAGTCCTTTTTTGCGTTACAGGAAGAGGCTCCCCAGGCACCAGGCAAAGGCCGCGCCGAGCCCCGCGCTGAGAACGCGGCCCAGCACCAGCTGTCCCGTTTTCACCGGCAGGTCCGCCAGCAGCGCCAGAGACTGGAACAGTACCGAGATACCGCCCCAGCCCACAAGCCCCGCGGCCAGGGCCAGATTTCCCGGGGAAAGGGGAAGCCCCCGCAGGGCGCCCACACCGCTGCCCAGCTCCCAAAAGCCAAGGAGCAGGGCGCGGATCGGCTGCAACCCCAGGGGAAAGAGACCGCTGAGGATCTTGCTGAGCAGCTCCAAAAAACCGTTTGCCTCCAGGAGCCCCGTGAATACGGTAAAGAGGATCACAAAGCCGCAGACGCTCAGGAGCGCCGGCACGGCGTCCCGCACCGCCTCGGAGAGGGCGCGGGAAAAGGGCGCCGGGGGAGCTGCAGGAGGGAGCGCCCTGGTGTTTTCCTGCGTCTTCCCGCCCCGCAGCAGGATCCCGGCGGAGAGCGCCGCCAGAACATGGGAGCCGTAGAGCAAAAGCCCCGCCTTTACCGAACCGAAGACTCCGGCCCCGATGGCGCCCACAAGAAAGGCGGGGCCGGAGTTGTTGCAAAAGCCCAGCAGCCGCTGGGCCTCCCCGCCGGAAAGCTCGTCCCGCTCCAGAAGCTGGGCCAAATAGGCCACCCCCATGGGGTAGCCTCCCGTCAGCCCGATGAGAAGCGCCGTCGCGCCCTTTCCGGAGACATGAAACAGACGCTCCGTCAAAGGAGAGAGGCGTCGTCCCAGCGCCTCCGGGAAGTCCAGCTTTCCCAGCAGCAGGGAGAGCACAAAAAAAGGAAAAAGCGAGGGGACGATCAGCTCCCCGCAGAGCCGCAGCCCTGCGGAGACGCAGACAATGACCCGGGGCGAGGCGGTGATCAGAACAAACAGCGCGCAGAGCGCCGCGAAAATCGGCAGCTTCCTTTTCATCGGATGGATCTCCTCCTTGGTGTTTCGTGTTAAAGCTATGCCGGGCGGCATAAGGATATACGGATAAATAGGCTAAGCCTACCGTATGAAAAGGGGAGAGGATCATGTCAAAACCGAGCTTTGCCGGAACCCTGGGGGAACGGCTGCAGATCCCCGGGGAAGCCCTGGGGGAGCTGAAGCTGAGCGTGCTGGGCAATCACCGGGCGCTCATTGAAAATCACAGAGGACTGCTCCATTGCACCGAAGAGCTGCTGGCCCTGCGGGGGCAGCGCATGAACCTTCGCATCTTCGGCGCGTCCCTTCGGATCGAGGCCATGGACGGCTGCGACCTGCTGCTCTCCGGCCGTCTGGAGCGGGCGGAGTGGGAGGAATAGCATGGCAGAACTGTGGAAAAGACTTCCGGGTACGGCGGAGACGGAGCTTCGCGGGCCGGAGCCGGAGACGCTGCTGGAGCGCTGCCGCGCCGCAGGCCTGCAGCTCTGGGACATCCTTCCCCAGGACAGGTGCACGCTGCGCCTCAGTCTTTGGCAGAGAGATTTGAACGCTTTGGAAAAGATCTGCGCTGCGCAGGGCTTTTCCCTGGAGGTCCGGAGCCTTCGGGGCGGCTGTCGGGACAGGGAAATGCTGCGGCGGCGCAAAGGCCTGCTCCTGGGCCTGCTGCTTGCCCTTTTGCTGCTGTTTGCCTCCTCACTCTTCGTCTGGCAGATCGAGGTCTCCGGATGCGAACAGGTCTCCGCCGGTCTGCTTCTCCGGACTCTTGCCGCCTGCGGAGTGGAGCCCGGAGCCTTTCGCCCCGCCATCGATCCGGAGCTGGTGAAAAGTCGGGCCCTTTCCCAGCTTCCGGAGCTGGAGTGGCTCACGGTGAACATCTCCGGCTCCCGGGCCCGGATCCTGGTGCGGGAGCGGGAAGAACGACCGAAGCTTCTCTCCGAGAGGCCGCAGGACGATCTGCGCGCTGCCCACTCCGGGATCGTGCGGCAGATCACTGCCCTCAGCGGACGCAGCCTGGTGGAACCGGGTGACGCGGTGCTGGAGGGGGAGGCCCTCATCAGCGGAGAGCGGGAGAGCCTGTCCGGCGGCGTCCGGCAGGAGCCCGCCCTGGGGGAGGTGCAGGCGGAGACCTGGTACGAGATCAGCTCCGTCTGCCCGCTGGAAACGCTTCGGATCCGGGAAAAGGGAGGAGAAAACGGTTCCTTTTCTCTGCAGATCGGAAAAAAACGCTGGATTCTCTGGCCCGGATCCAGAAAAGGCCTTGACGAATGTGATAAAATCGTGCATGAATATACTTTGGGAATGGATGGCCTCTTTTCCACCCCGCTGCGCCTGCTTTGGACAAGCGGTCACAGACGCGCGCAAACGGAGCTGCTTACTCCGCGGGAAGAGGAAATGAAGGCCGCCCTGCTGCAGGGACTGGAGGAACGGATCGACGGGGAGATCCTGGATCACGCTTTTTCCGTGGCCAGCTGCGACGGCCTGCTGGTCGTGACCCTGCGGGCCCGCTGCCTGGAGAACATCGCCCGGGCAGGAGAACCATAGCCCTGAGAGAGGAAGTCTGCACATGATCGATAAAACCATAGAAGTGGAACGGATGGAGCATGTGATCCAGGTTTTCGGCTCATTCGACCAGAACCTGCGGATCATTGAGAGCGAGCTTGGCGTGAAGGTCCTGGACCGGGACGATCAGCTCCATATCTGCGGCGAGGCGGAGGACGTGATGGTGGCGGAAAAGGCCATCAACGGCCTGTTGACCCTGGCCGCCAAGGGCGAGAACATCGACGCCCAGAACGTGCGCTATATCCTGAAGCTGGTGTCCGAGGGCAAGGAAAAGCAGATCGAGGAGCTGGCCGGGGACGTGATCTGCATCACGGCCAAGGGCAAGCCCATCAAGCCCAAGACCCTGGGCCAGCGGGACTACTGCGAGGCCATCCGGGACAATACCGTGACCCTGGGCATCGGCCCGGCGGGCACCGGCAAGACCTATTTGGCTGTGGCGGCGGCGGTGGCCGCCTTCCGGGCGGAGGAGGTCAACCGCATCATTCTGACCCGGCCCGCCGTGGAAGCGGGGGAGCGCCTGGGCTTTCTACCCGGGGACCTGCAGAGCAAGGTGGACCCCTATCTGCGCCCGCTCTACGACGCCCTTTTTGACATGCTGGGCCCGGACACCTACCAGAAATACCTGGAGCGGGGCAACATTGAGGTTGCGCCTCTGGCCTACATGCGAGGCCGCACCCTGGACGACAGCTTTATCATCCTGGACGAGGCCCAGAATACCTCCCGGGAGCAGATGAAAATGTTCCTTACCCGCATCGGCTTCGGCTCCAAGGTAGTCATCACCGGCGACATCACCCAGATCGACCTGCCCGAGGACAAGGTCAGCGGCCTGAAGGTGGCCATGAGGGTGCTGGACGGCATCGACGATATCGCCATCTGCACCCTCACCGGGGCGGACGTGGTGCGCCACCGCCTAGTTCAGAAGATCATCGAGGCCTATGAGGTCTATGACAAGAAAAATCCCCCCGAGAGCGCGAAAAAGCCCGGCCCCCAGCAGCGGGGCCGCTACCGGAAGATATAAATCTGTAGGGGCCGGCGTCCTCGACGGCCCGCATACGAAAGAGAGATTACGATACCATGGAACATGAGATCTATGTGAGCCGGGATGTAAAAAACCTTGGACACAACAACGCCGCCCGTCTCATCAAACTGGCGGCCAAGCGTGCGCTGGACGCGGAAGGCGTGGATGTGAACTGCATTATCAGCGTTATGTTAACTGATGACGCGGGGATCCGTCAGGTGAACCGGGACTTCCGCAACATCGACCGGGCAACGGACGTGCTCTCCTTTCCCCTGAACGAACTGGAGCCCGGCGTCTTTGACCCGGAGGCTTGCGAGCGGGACCTGGACAGCGGCGCGGTGCTGCTGGGGGACATGATGATCTCCCTGCCCCGCTGCGAGGAGCAGGGGAAGGATTTCGGCCACGGCTTTGACCGGGAGATCCAGTATCTCACGGTGCACTCGGTGCTGCATCTGCTGGGCTACGACCATGTGGACGAGGGTCCCATGAAGGCCCGGATGCGCGCCCGGGAAAAGGCCATCATGGGCGACGAGTAAATAGAGAAGAGTGAATAGTGAAGAGAGTTAAAGAATTACAGGAGATATTCAAATGACAAAATCCGCTATGATCACCCTGTGCGGGCGGCCCAATGTGGGCAAAAGCACCCTGACCAACGCCCTGGTGGGCGAAAAGGTGGCCATTGTTTCCAACAAGCCCCAGACCACGCGCAACCGCATCACCGCCATCGTGAACCGGGGGGGGATTACATGGTGAACGTGGTGAAGGAGAGCGTGGCGGACGTGGACTGTGTGCTGCTGCTGGTGGAGCCGGTGGCGGCCGTCGGCCCCCAGGAGGAAGAGCTCATCGCCCGTATCCGCCAGAGCGGGGAGCCTGCCATCCTGGTCATCAACAAGATTGACACCGTGGACAAGACCCGGCTGCTGGAGGTCATGGCCCTCTATTCCCAGGCCTATGACTTCGACGCCATCCTGCCCGTCTCCGCCAAGACCGGGGACGGTCTGGAGGAGCTGATGGCGGAACTGGACAAGTACGCCGCCGAGGGGCCCCACTTCTTCCCGGAGGATATGATCACCGACCAGCCGGAGCGGCAGATCTGCGCGGAGCTGGTGCGGGAAAAGCTGCTGCAGTGCCTGGACAAGGAGATCCCCCACGGCACGGCGGTGGAGGTCACCCGCTTCTCCGAGCGGGACAGCGGCATCATCGACCTGGAAGTGACCATCTACTGCGAAAAGGACAGCCACAAGGGCATCATCATCGGCAAAAAGGGCGCAATGCTCAAAAAGATCGGGGAGCTGGCCCGGCAGGACATCGAGGAATTCATGGGCGCCAAGGTCTATCTGCAGACCTGGGTGAAGGTGAAGGAAAACTGGCGGGACTCCATGGCCCAGCTGCGCAACTTCGGTTTTACCGAGCAATAACAAAAACTGGCATGACCCTTTTGACCGTCTCTGCGTACAATAAGAGCAGAGGTGGTCATCATGGAACTCGACGCGATCTGGCAGACCTTCGCCGAGACCGGCGACCCCGTCTGCTATATGCTGTACAAGGCTGCCCAGCGGGGCAGGACCGAAAAAGAAACCGACCCGGGGGAAGAGCCCCGGGTCACGGACTGAGGGTTACATACCGTGTTTCAAACCACCAGGGGCCTCATTCTGCGGGAGGTCCGATACAAGGAAGCGGACCGGATCCTGACCATCCTCACCGAATCGGAGGGGAAGATCACCGCCAAGGCTCGGGGCGCACTGCGCAAATCCAGCCGCACCGGCGCCGCCACCCAGCAGCTCACCTGGTCGGAGCTGACCCTCTTCGGCAACCGGGGCAAGTGGACCGTGAACGAGGGGACCGTGCTGGAGGGCTTCTCCGGCCTGCGGGACGATATTGAGAAGCTGGCCCTGGGCAGCTATTTTGCGGAGTGTCTGGAGGCCTTCTCCGTGGAGGACCAGCCGGACCCGGCGCTTCTGCAGCTGGGCCTCAACTCCCTCTATGCCCTCAGCAATGCCTTGGGAGCGCCGGAGAAGATCAAGGCCGCCTTTGAGCTGCGCCTCATGTGTCTGGCAGGCTTCCGGCCGGAGCTTGGAGCCTGCAGCGTCTGCGGAAAAACAGTGCCGGAGGACCCGGTACTGAGCCTTTCCGACGGCGTGCTCTGCTGCCGGAGCTGCGCCCGTCCCAGCTGGGACGGGACCCTTCTGGAGGAGGACGCCCTGGCCGCCATGCGCTATGTGATCTCCGCCCCCGCCAAGCGGCTCTTTTCCTTCCCCATCGGGGAGAAGGGCCTCAAGAACTTCTCCCGGGCCGCGGAGCGCTATGTGCAGGCACACGCGGAGCGCAGCTTTCCAACCCTGGACTATTATAAGCAGTTTGCAAATTCGGAATTCGGAATGCGGAAGTCGGAATTGTAAATCTTCTCGGAGCGTCCTTGGAGATGAACAGGATCGCAAGCGAGACTGTAGGGGAGGGGCTTGCCCCTCCCGTGAAAAGGACAATTGCATTCCCCCAAGAGTTTTTATGACATCACCGATCAGAGGACAAAAGATCATGAGTTTTTTTGAAAAATCCCTGAATACTTTGGAGCTGCCTGCCGTGCTGCAGAAGCTTTCCCAGCAGGCGGTGGGGGACACTGCCAAGGAGCGGGCCCTTCTGCTCACGCCCTCCTCGGACCCCTTTGAGGTGAAGCATCGCCTGGAGGAGACCAGCGCCGCCAAGACCATGATGGTGGTGCGCGGCAGTCCCAGCTTTTCCGGCGTGAAGGACGTGCGTGCCTCCCTGGCCCGGGCGGACCTGGGCGGCGCGCTCAACACCCGGGAGCTGCTGGACATTGCCCGGGTGCTCCAGTGCGCAAGACTGGTGCGGGGCTATATTGCCGACGATTCCGTGGGCAAGACCTGCATCGACTCCCTCTTCAACGGCCTCCGGGCCAACAAATTCCTGGAGGAGAAGATCACCACCTCCATCGTAGGGGAAGATGAGATCGCCGACGGCGCCTCCAACGAGCTGGCGGATATCCGCCGCAAGATGCGGGCAGCGGCTGCCCGGGCCCGGGAGGCCCTGCAGAAGATCCTCTCCTCACCCTCCTACGCCAAGGCGCTGCAGGAGCCCATTATCACCATGCGATCCGACCGCTATGTGGTCCCTGTGAAGGCGGATCACAAGGGAGCGGTGCCCGGTCTGGTGCATGATATCTCGGCCACGGGGCAAACTCTCTTCGTGGAGCCCATGGCCGCTGTCAAGGCCAACAACGAGCTGCGGGAGCTGGCCGCCAAGGAGAAGCTGGAGATCGAGCGGATCCTGGCCGAGCTCTCCGCCGACTGCGCCGAGCACCGGCAGGACATCGATTCCGACTTTGACCTTCTGGTCCGCCTGGACCTGATCTTTGCGAAAGCCAAGCTCAGCTACCAGATGGACTGCCAGGAGGCGAGCATGGAAGGAGAGGGCATCCTGCTGCGCCGGGCGCGTCACCCGCTGCTGGACCCGGCCAAGGCCGTTCCCATCGATGTAGAGCTGGGGGACGCCTTTGATACCCTGGTCATCACCGGTCCCAACACCGGCGGCAAGACCGTATCCCTCAAGACCATCGGACTGCTGGCCGCCATGAACCAGTGCGGCCTGCACATCCCCGCCGCCGATGGCAGCAATCTGCCGGTGTTCCGGCACATCCTGGCCGATATCGGCGATGAGCAGAGCATCGAGCAGTCTCTCTCCACCTTCTCCGCCCACATGACCAACATCGTGAGCATTCTGGAAGAGTGCGACGAGAACTCCCTGCTCCTCTTTGATGAGCTGGGCGCCGGCACCGATCCCACCGAGGGCGCGGCTCTCGCCATCTCCATCATCGAGTATGCCCGCCAGAAGGGCGCCATGATCGCCGCCACCACCCACTATGCCGAGCTGAAGGTCTATGCCACCAATCAGCCCGGGGTGCAGAACGCCTCCTGCGAGTTTGATGTGGAGACCCTGCGGCCCACCTATCATCTGCTGGTGGGCATCCCCGGCAAGTCCAACGCCTTTGCCATTTCCCGGCGCCTTGGCCTGGGAGAGGACATCATCGAGGACGCCAAAAACCGCGTCAGCACCGACAGTGCCAGCTTTGAGGCCACCATTGAAAAGCTGGAGCAGACCCGGCTCCTGCTGGAGAAGGACCGGGAGGTCACGGCCAAAAAGCTCAAAGAGGCGGAGGAGAGCGCCAAAAAGTCCGCCCAGCTGCGCAAGGAGCTGGAGGTGCGCTTGGAGAAGGCGGATCTGAAGGCCCGCCGGGATGCCGAGCGCATCCTGCAGGAGGCCCGGGATACCGCCGAGGCCACCTTCCGGGAGCTGGACGAGATGCGGGAGAAGGCCAATGAGGAGGACAACATCCAGCGCATCAACGAGGCGCGCAGCGAGCTGCGCCGCAAGCTGAACCAGAGCCAGGAGGAGCTGCGCCGCCAGGACGCCGCTCCGGCGGAGGAGCAGAAGTCCGCCCGTCCCGTGAAGCCCGGCGACACCGTGCAGATCAAGTCCATGGGCATGAAGGCGGAGGTCATCTCCGTCTCTCCCGACCGGGTGCTGACCCTTCGGGCCGGCATCATGAACGTCACCGCCAGGGAGGACGAGGTGCTGCTGGTGGAGGGCCAGAGCCTGAAGCCCAAAAAGAGCGCCTCTGCCGGCTCCGCCACGCTGCGTGCCGCCGCCTTCCCGGCGGAGGTGGACCTGCGGGGCATGGAGGTCATCGACGCCCTGCTCACCGCCGAGCAGTATCTGGACGGGGCTGTGATGGCAAAGCTCAAGACCGTCACCATCATCCACGGCAAGGGCACCGGCGCCCTGCGCACGGCTGTGCAGAACATGCTGCGCCACAACAAAAGCGTCAAGTCCTTCCGCCTGGGCCGCTTTGGCGAGGGCGAGGCCGGCGTCACCATCGTGGAGCTGAAATAATCGACTTTTTTGCTGGAAAAAGCGTATAAAAGATCATCTTTCCCGCCGACAGGAAATGGTAAAAATCACGAAACGGCGGAAAGCGGTTGACGTATGGTCGAAAATTTGCTAAAGTGTCATAGAATCCAGTGGAGATTCTTCTATCGGAAACTATTAAAGGATATAAGGAGATGCGGGCATGATTTCCAAGGAAGTAGTCATCAACAATCAGGTGGGGCTTCACGCCAGACCGGCCACCTTCTTCATTCAGAAGGCCAATGAGTTCAAGAGCAGCATCTGGGTTGAAAAGGAAGAGCGGCGTGTCAACGCCAAGAGCCTTCTGGGCGTCCTGTCTCTGGGCATCGTCAAGGGAACCGCCATCACCATCATCGCCGACGGCGCGGATGAGGAAGCGGCGATCGCCACCCTCTCGGAGCTGATTGATTCCGATTTCTCCGAGTAATACAGCAACATACAGAAGAAAAGGGTGTGCCTGTGCACACCCTTTTTTCCAATTTAGATAAATGATTCGCCCCCCCTATGGGTGACGAATCATTTAGGAGACACTCGCGCTTATCGCAGCGGGCCTTGGCCCGCTTCAAGCTGTCGACAAAGTGTCGACAGCTTGAACCGCCAAAATGGAAACTTCCGAAAAAGTTCCCATTTTGGCATAGATTGAACGTGAAGGGGGGCATATCCAAGCTCTGCCGCATAGGTTTGTCTACAGTCTGCAGCGGGCCTTGGCCCGCTTTGGTCGGCGCGAGGCCTCGCAGCAGAGCTTGGATCGTCGCGCGCTTCCCGCGCGTCGCTATGCTCGGCTTATGGAGTTTTTGCCGAGGCAAAGCCCCGACAAAAACGAATTGAATGCGTTTTCGCCGTCCGCGGCGAAAAAACAGAGGGGAGAAAGCCCCTCTGAACTCCCCCACCCATTCGTCGGGATGGAATAGCTATCTTTTTTTATCGGATCTACAGGAGTAAGCCATGCTGGAAGAGCTGCGGGAAAAAGCCAATCATCTGCCCCTGCTGCCCGGGGTCTATATCATGCTGGACGAGCACAGCGAGGTCATCTATGTCGGCAAGGCCAAGAAGCTCAAAAACCGGGTCAGCAGCTATTTTCACGGGGAGCATCTGCCCAAGGTGGCAGCCATGGTAGAAAAGGTGGCGGATTTCAACGTCATCGTGGCCGGCAGCGAACTGGAGGCCCTGGTGCTGGAAAACTCCCTCATCAAGCGTCACAAGCCCCATTACAACATCCTCCTGAAGGACGACAAGGGCTATCCCTTCATCCGCCTGGACCCCCGGCAGGAATACCCTGTCATGAGCATTGCCAGCCGCGCCGCCAAAGACGGCGCCCGCTACTACGGCCCCTTCGGGGGACGCTATCAGTCCAGGGAGATCATCAACACCATCTGCAAGGCCCTGCTTTTGCCGGACTGCAGCCGCAAATTTCCCCGTGACATCGGCAAGGACCGGCCCTGCCTCAACTATCACATGGGCTCCTGCGCCGGTTGGTGCCTCAAGGACAGCGACGCGGAGGACTACCGCGCCCGCATGCGCCAGGCGGCCCTGATCCTGGAGGGAAAGAGCGGCGAACTGATCGAGGATCTGCGCCGGGAGATGGAGCAGGCGGCGGAGGAGCTGCGCTTTGAAAAGGCCGCCCAGCTGCGGGACCGGATGCGCGCCATCGAGAGCGTGAGTCAGAAGCAGCGGGTCATCGCCACCGCCTTTGCGGATACCGACGCCGTCGGCTTTGCCCGGGGCGCCAAGAGCTGCTTTACCGTGCTGCACTTTGTGAACGGGGACCTGGCCGGCAAGGACGTGGAGATGATGGAGGAGCCCCTGGAGGAGGACGCGGAGGCCGTGTCCGATCTGGTGCGGCAGTACTACACCGCCCACCGGGGCGGCTGGCCCAAGTCCATCCTGCTGCCCTGCGAGATCGAGGACCGGGAGGAACTGGAGACCCTGCTCAGCGAGACGGCGGGCAGGCGGGTCTATCTGGAATGCCCCAAGCGGGGAGAGCGCATGCGCCTCATCGAAAGCGCGGCGCTCAACGCCCGGGAGGAGATCCAGCGGCGCACCACCCAGGCCCAGCGCCGCTCCAAGACCCTGGAGTGGCTGCAGAAGGCTCTGGAACTGGAGCATTTCCCCGGCCGCATCGAGGCCTTTGATATTTCAAACCTGGGGGACACCGGTATCGTGGCCGCCATGAGCGTGCACGTGGACGGCAAGCCTCTGAAGCGGGACTACCGCAAATTCCGCATCCGGGACCTGGACGGGGCGGACGACTATGCCAGCATGTACCAGGCGGTTTCCCGACGCTTCAAGCGCTACCTGGACGGGGACGAGCATTTTGCACCCCTGCCGGATCTGCTGCTCATCGACGGCGGGGAGAACCATGCCGCCACCGCGGTGCGTGCCCTGCAGGATCTGGGCCTTTGGGTGCCAACCTTCGGCATGGTGAAGGACGACCGCCACCGTACCCGTGCCCTGATCACGCCTGAAGGGCGGGAGATCGGCATTCAGGGCAACCAGGCGGTTTTCGCCCTGGTGGGGAACATCCAGGAGGAGACCCACAACACCGCCATCGGCTACCAGCGGGAGCTGCGGCTGGAGAGCTATGCCTCCGCCCTGGACAAGATCGACGGCGTGGGCCCCCGGCGCAAGAGCGATCTGCTCAAGGCTTTCAAATCTGTCAAGGCCATCCGGGAAGCCTCGGAGAGCCAACTCCAGCTCGTTGTTCCGAAGAATACCGCCAAAGCGGTATATGACTTTTTTCACAATGAAGAATTGAAGAAATGAAATTCGCTTCGCAAATGAAGGAATTGTGGTATCGGCTTTGCCGATGGATTCTGATCCGTCCCGCAAAGCGGGACACCTATCTTTCTTCATTGGCCGAATGCCCTTCATTCCTTCCTCCGGCAAAGCCGGACTGTATCCTTGAAAGGACGGTCTTTCCTATGCGTGTCATCACAGGTTCTGCCCGGGGCAGAAAACTGAAGACCCCGGAAAACTATGACATTCGCCCCACCACGGATAACGTGAAGGAGGCGTTCTTCAATATCATCCAGTTCGATATCGAGGGCAGGCGGGTGCTGGATCTCTTCGCCGGCACCGGACAGCTTGGGATCGAAGCCCTGAGCCGCGGCGCCAAAAGCTGCGTCTTCATCGATGAGAGCAGGGAAGCGGTGAAGATCGTGAAGGAGAATCTGAAGGCCTGCGGCCTCTCCGCCCCCGTGCTGCAGGAGAACGCCCTGAACTATCTCCGCCGGGGGGAACGCTTCGATCTGATCTTCGTGGATCCGCCCTATGACGCGGGCCTCTATGAGCCGGTGCTGAATACCCTCAATTCTGTTGACAACTTGTCGGATGGTGGTATAATAATCTGTGAAGCTCGGCGCGAAACGGAGCTGCCGGAGCTTCCCGCACCCTACCGGAAGGGGAAGGAATACCGCTACGGCAAGGTGAAAATCTGTATCTACACAAAGGAAAGCCAGCTATGAGCATTGCGATCTGCCCCGGCAGCTTTGATCCCATCACTCTGGGACACCTGAACATCATCCGCCGCACCTCCAAGATCTTTGACCGGGTGGTGGTCTGCATCATGCACAATGCCATGAAGCCGAACCCCATGTTCACCGTGGAGGAAAAGGTGGACATGTGCCGCAGGGCCACGGAGCGCTACCCCAATGTCACCGTGGACTGGTCGGACGGGCTGCTGGCGGAGTATGCCAAGCAGTATCCCGGCGCGGTGATCGTGAAGGGCCTGCGCGCTGCCTCTGACTTTGAGTATGAATTCCAGATGAATCTGATCAACAAGAAGATCAATCCGGAGCTTGAGACCATGTTCCTCACCGCAAGCGGCAAGTATACCTTCCTGTCGTCTTCTGTGGTGCGGGAAATGGCCTATTACGGCGCGGATCTGACAGGACTGGTGCCTTCCGAGCTCATCGAAGAGATCGAGACCAAGGCCAGGCAGTGGAGGTTGAAGTAATGGACAACAACGATGTGATGGAACTGCTGGATGATCTGTTCAACATGATCAGCGAAGCCTGGAACGTCCCTCTCGGGGGTGACAAGTGCATCATTGAGCGGGAAAAAGCCCTGAAGGTCATCAGCGACATCAAGGCTGCGATGCCCTCCTCCGTGGCTGAGGCCAAGCGCCTTGTTGCGGCAAGAGACGAGTTTATCGGCAACGCCAAGCGGGAAGCCGAGGCCATGCGCAAGAGCGCGGAGGACCGCGCCCGCCAGTTGGTGGACGAACAGGAGATCACCCGTGCCGCCCGTGCCAGAGCCGCTGAGATGATCTCCACCGCGGAGTCCAAGTCCATGGAGCTGCGCAAGCTTGCCAGCGATTATGTGGACGATCTCATGCGCCAGACGGAGAACAGCCTGACCGCCTCCCTGGACGCCATCAAGAGCACACGCTCCAGCTTCCGCGGCAGCAAGAGCCCCCGGAGAAGCGGCCCTGTCGCCAATCCCGAGGAGCTGTGAGACAGCAGCATACCGCAGAGAAAACCCCATCCCGGAAACCGAACGGCCATGATTGCCGCCGGATCCCGGGATGGGGATTTTTATGTCAAAGAAACGCTGAAAAAAGACAAAAAGTAACAGACATTTGCTCTTGCAATTTGGAAATCGCTCCCCTATAATGGAGGTGCAAAGTGGTTTGAAGTGGTGGAAAATGGAGCAATTCTCCACGAGAAGACAGAAGGAGCGATTTGCGTGACAGGCGAATATCAACACTCTCTTGATAATAAAGGACGTTTATTTATTCCCGCCAAGCTTCGGGATGAGCTGGGCGATGTTTTTTTCATTACCCTATCCATGGACCGCTGCCTGAGTGCCTACAGCAGCGAGGCCTGGCAGTCTTTTTCTGATAAGGTCAGCGCCATGCCCTATGTGAAGCAGCGGAAAATGCGGCCGCTCTTTGCCCATGCGGCCCGCTGCGAGCTGGACGCCCAGGGCAGGGTCCTGATCCCCCAGAACCTGCGGGATTACGCTGGCTTTACCAAAAATGTCACTGTTGTGGGCTGCAACAACCATGCGGAGCTGTGGGACAGCGCCGCCTGGAACGCGGTCTACAGCGAGGAAACCACCCCGGAGAATATCGCCGCGGTGATGGAGGAGCTGGAATTCTGATGGAGCAGCCCAGGCATGTATCCGTGTTGCTTGCAGAGTGCATCGAGAATCTGAACATCCGGTCCGACGGGATCTATGTGGACGGGACCCTGGGTCTGGGCGGTCATTCCTATGAGATCGCTTCCCGCCTGCGGGAGGGGAGACTCATCGGCATCGACCGGGACCCCAGCGCCATCGAGCGGGCGGGAAAGCGCCTGGAGCCCTTCCGGGATCGGATCACCCTGGTCCACGGCAATTTCGGGGACGTTGCGCAGATCCTGGACGAGCTTGGCATCGCCGGTGTCGACGGCATGCTCTTTGACCTGGGCGTGTCCTCACCTCAGCTGGACGAGGCGGAGCGGGGCTTTTCCTATATGCTGGAGGCGCCGCTGGACATGCGCATGGACAGCACCGCCGCCCTCAGCGCCTATGAGGTGGTCAACACCTGGAGCGAGGAGCGCCTCAACCGCATCCTCTGGGATTACGGGGAGGAGCGTTACGCCCGCCGCATCACCGCCGCCATTCTGGCGGCCCGGGAGAAGGCGCCGATCCAAAGCACCGCGGAGCTGGTGGAGATCATCAGGGGAGCCATGCCCGCGGCAGCGCTCCGGGAAAAGCAGCACCCTGCCAAGCGTAGCTTCCAGGCTATTCGCATCGCCGTGAACGACGAACTGGGCGAGGTGGAGCGCATGATGGAGACCGCGCCGGACAAGCTCAATCCCGGCGGGAGACTCTGCGTCATCAGCTTCCACTCCCTGGAGGACCGGATCGTGAAAACCGGCATTGCCCGCCGGGAGAACGGCTGTACCTGCCCCCGGGAGGCCCCCGTATGTACCTGCGGTTTTGTGCGCACCCTGCGCAGCGTGAGCCGCAAGCCTATTTTGCCGAGCGAGGAAGAGATCGAGAGAAATCCGCGCTCCCGCAGCGCAAAACTGCGCGTGGCGGAGAGAGTGTGAGGATATGTCAAGTTCCAGGGAGACCCTGTTTCAGATCCTGTGCGTGGGTGCAAGCCTGATCCTTCTGGTGATGAGCCTTTTGTACGGCGTGCGCGTCACCGCGCTGAACCAGCAGGCCGCCGCGGCGAAAACCGCGGTGGAAAGCCTGCGGGAGGAGAATGAGATCCTCCGCGTCCGCGAAGCCCACATCTGGAGCCTGGAGGAGATCGAACGCCGGGCCAGGGAAGAACTGGGCATGGAGAACCTGAGCGCCGAACAGATCGTGAGAACAGACTTCGCGGGATAAAAAAGAGCCTTTCCCAAAGAGATACCGGGATCAGCCGCAGCATATACTGTCCCAAACAAGGGAGATGCGGGTGATACCATGAAGAACATACGAATGTGCAGTGTTCCGGACGAACAGGGCCCGAACCGCCAGATGCTCCGCCGCGCGCTGCTGCTCATGGCAGTGTGCGGCGCAGCCGCGTTTGCCCTGCTGCTGGCAAAGCTTTGTCAGATCCAGCTTCTGGAGCACGATTTTTATGAGCAGCGCGCCCTGGAGCAGCAGCTGCGGGAGGCTCCGGGCTCCCCGCGCCGGGGCTCCATCACCGACGTCAAAGGACGGCTTCTCGCCGTCAGCGCCTCGGTGGACAATGTCTATCTCAGCCCTGCCGAGATCCGGCAGTACGGCGAGGACCGGGAGCTGATCGCCCGGGAACTGAGCCGGATCCTGGATCTGGACTATGGGGAGCTGCTGGAAAAGACGGGACAGACAGGCTCCTGGTATGTGACCGTTGCGCGGAAGGTGGAGCGGGAGACCGCCGATGCCGTCCGTGCCTTCAAGACCGCTCACGGCATCCGGGGCGTCCGCCTGGAGCCGGACACCAGACGCTATTATCCCAATGATTCCCTGGCCTGCCATCTGATCGGCTTTGTGGGCATGGACAATACCGGCCTGGAGGGCATCGAGGCGCAGTATGACAGCGCCCTGCGGGGCAGCGCCGGACGGAGCTTGCGCAGCACAAACGCTATCGGGACAGAACTGCTGTTTGAAAGCTTTGAGGACTATGAGCCCGGGGAGGACGGCTGTGATGTGGTGCTCAGCCTGGACGCGGCGGTGCAGTTCCTGGTGGAAAAGCACCTGCGCCAGGCGGTGGAGGACTACGACATCCAGCACGGCGCCGGCGCCATCTGCATGGATGTGAACACCGGCGCGATCCTGGCCATGGCATCTCTGGACGGCTATGACCTGAATCACTTTCTGGATGTGAGCGATGAGGTCCGGCAGCAGATGGCCGCGGCCGGAAGCGAGGAGGAAGCCCAGCAGATCCTGGACGCGGCCAGAGCCCGCCAGTGGCGCAACAAGGCCCTCTCCGATACCTATGAGCCCGGCTCCACCTTCAAGATCATCACCCTCTCCATGGCCCTGGATGCGGGTGTGGTGGATTTGTCGAGCAGCTTCTACTGCGGCGGGAGCGTCAGCGTCAAGGGACGCACATCTCCCATCCGCTGCTGGAAGACCGAGGGGCACGGATCCCAGAACCTGACCCAGGCGGTACAGCACTCCTGCAACGCGGCCTTTGTGAACATCGGCCTCAGAATGGGGCCGGAGCGATTTTACGATTATTGCGAGGCCTTCGGCTTTCTGGAAAAGACCGGGGATCCGGAGGTAAACCTCAGTGCCAAAACCGGCATCGACCTTGCCGGGGAAAGCGGCAGCATCTGGTGGAGCGAGAATGTGTTCTGCTCGCCGCGCAATCAGTCCCAGCTGGCGGCGGCCTCCTTCGGCCAGACCTTTACCATCACGCCCCTGCAGCTTGTCACGGCGGTGAGTGCCTGCGTCAACGGCGGGCGGCTCATGCGGCCCTATGTGGTGCAGCGGATCCTGGATCCGGATGGGAGCGTGAAGTTTGAACATGAACCCGAGACGGTCCGCCAGGTCATCGCCCCGGAGACCAGCGAAAAGGTCCGTGCCATCCTGGAGCAGGTGGTGGGGGACAGCAAAGAGGGCACCGGCCGCAACGCCGCCGTGGCGGGCTACCGCATCGGCGGGAAGACCGGCACCAGCGAGAAGGTCAGCCTGGAGGCCAGCACCGGCAGGAAGGAATACATCGTCTCCTTCATCGGCTTCGCCCCGGCGGATGATCCGAAGATCGCCCTGCTGGTGTTTTTGGATACCCCCTCGGACCAATCCGGCATCTACATCAGCGGCGGCCAGATGGCAGCCCCTGTGGTAGGGAACATGCTGGCGGACATCCTTCCGTATCTGGGTGTGGAGCCTGAAAAGGCGGAGGAGAGCGACACCGCGGCCATGCCTCATCTGGAACAGCTGGAGCTTATTGAGGCTGCGGCCCGGCTGGAGGAAGCGGGGCTTCAGGCCCGAACCGTGGGGGAGGGGACCCTGGTGACAGGGCAGCTGCCCAAGGCCGGACGACGCATCGCCAGGGGCAGCCAGGTCATCCTCTATCTGGGCGCAAAGCCTCCGGAGACGGAGCAGACGGTGCCAAATCTCTACGGTCTGCCCTATGAGCAGGCGAGAGCGCTATTGGCGCAGCAGGGACTCTTCCTGCGCAGCAGGAGCCCCCTTCTCAGCGGCGAAGAACAGTGTGTCGCCTACCAGAGCGCCCCGGCAGGGAGCAGCCTTCCCGCGGGCGATGTGATCACGGTGACATTGATCAGTACAGACGATTCAATTTTGGGACGTTATTGAGGAACAATATATGAAACTGAGAGAGATCATACAGAATATACGGGTGCTGTCCATGACCGCGGATCCGGAGACGGAGATCGGCGGCATCAGCTACGATTCCCGCCGCACCCTGCCGGGAGACCTTTTCGTAGCGGTCCGCGGCTTTGAGGCCGACGGTCATCGCTTCATTCCCAAGGCTGTGGAAAATGGCGCCGCGGTCATCCTCTGTGAGGCGCCGCCCACAGACGGCACGCCCTATGTGCAGACGGACGACTGCCGCCTGGGCCTTGCTCTCTGCAGCCGGGACTTTTTCGGGAACCCGGCCGCGGAGATGAAGATGGTGGGCATCACCGGCACCAGCGGCAAAACCAGCTCCTCCTATCTGCTCAAGCACCTGCTGGAGCGGGAGACGGACGCCAAAGTGGGTCTCATCGGCACCAACGGCAACTGGATCGGGGACGATTTTCTGCACACCGAGCACACTACGCCCGAGAGCTATGAGCTGCACAGGCTCTTCCGGCAGATGGCGGACGCGGGCTGCACCCACGTGGTGATGGAGGTCTCCTCCCATTCCCTAACGCTGGAGCGGGTGGCCGGCATCACCTTCGATGTGGGCGTCTTTACGAACCTCAGCCAGGATCATCTGGATTTCCACAAGGATATGGAGGACTATGCCGCCGCCAAACGCAAGCTCTTTTCCCAGTGCCGGGAGGGCTGGCTGAACGCCGACGACCCCTGGACGCCCTTTATGCTGGAGGGAGCCGAGTGCCCCTGCCGCACCTTCTCCGCCGAGCGAAACGACGCGGACCTGGTGGCCAAGGACGTGCGGCTCAGCGCCTCCGGCGTCCGCTTTGCCGCCATGTCCGGAGGTAAGCTCGCCATCACAAAGCTGGGCATCCCCGGAATGTTTTCGGTATACAATGCCCTGGCCGTCATGGCGGCGGGCCTGGGTCTGGGGATCTCCCTCGCGGACTGCGCCGAGGCCATGGAGAGCGCAAAGGGCGTGAAGGGCCGGATGGAGCTGGTGCCCTCAGACGGGGACTATGCCATTTTGATCGACTATGCCCACAAGCCGGACGCCCTGGAGAAGGTGCTGAAGACCCTGCGTCCTGTGACCCGGGGACGGCTCATCGTCCTCTTCGGCTGCGGCGGGGACCGGGACCGGGGCAAGCGCCCCATCATGGGCCATATCGCGGCGGAGCTTGCGGACGTCTGCGTGGTCACCAGCGACAATCCGCGCACCGAGGAGCCCATGGCCATCATCGAGGAGATCCTCTCCGGCATGAAAAACAGCGCCACGGCGATCCAGGTGATCGAAGATCGGGAAAAGGCCATTGCCTGGGCTATTGACAAGGCGGGTCCCGGTGATGTAATATTGCTTGCCGGCAAAGGGCACGAGGATTATCAGGTGGTGGGCAAAGAGAAACACCACATGGACGAGCGTGAGATCGTCGCCTCCGTCCTTGCCGCCCGGAAATAGAGATTGAGGGGAGACCCGTTATGACGATAAAGCTGATCTCGGCCTTTGTGCTGGCCTTTTGTTTTGCCACTGCTTTTGGCCGCTTTTACATTCCCTGGCTGCGGCGGCAGAAGGCAGGCCAGCAGATCAAGGAGATCGGGCCAACCTGGCATATGAACAAAAGCGGCACACCCACCATGGGCGGCGTCATGTTCATCCTGGCGGTGACCTTCGTCTGCCTGACGCTGGGCTTCGAGGGCATGCTCCACGGCAATTACGTGCACATCTTCGTTCTGCTCTTCGCCCTGGTCTACGGCGCCATCGGCTTTCTGGATGACTGGGAAAAGATCCGCAAGAAGCAGAATCTGGGCCTGAGCGCCAGGATGAAATTCCTGCTTCAGCTGGCGGCGGCTCTGGTCTTTGTGCTGCTCGTCCGGCAGACCGGATATCTGAAGACCCAGCTTTTCATTCCCTTCTGGCACGTCACGGTCCATGTGCCGGATTGGCTGTATTTCATCTTTGCCGCCTTTGTCATCGTGGGCACGGTCAACGCCGTGAATCTCACCGACGGGCTTGACGGGCTGGCCTCCGGCACTTCCATGCCGGTGTGCCTGTTCTTTGTCGCCGTGACCTTTGCCTGGGGCGAGCGCTTCCTGGAACTGGGGCTCTTTGCCTCTGGTCTGGCCGGCGGCCTGCTGGGCTTTCTGGTCTACAATTTCCATCCCGCCAAGGTCTTCATGGGCGACACCGGCTCTCTCTTCCTGGGCGGCGCCATCGCGGCCCTGGCCTTTGCCTATGACATGCCGCTGATTCTGGTGACCCTGGGCATCGTCTATATCATTGAGACCCTTTCGGACATCATTCAGGTGGGCTATTTCAAGCTGAGCCACGGCAAGCGGGTGTTCCGCATGGCACCTTTCCATCACCATCTGGAGATGGGCGGCTGGACGGGAAAAAAGTGGAAAGAGGTTGAGATTTTTGCTCTCTTTTCCGGCATATCCCTGCTGTTTGCCATCATATCCTTTATAGGAGTGTTTCATCGCGCCTTTTAAAGGAATGGTACGAGCCGGGGAGGTGGATGTATGCGTTATGACAGCACCCGCCTCACCGGCTCTTCTCCTGTTGCTGTGAAGACACGGCGGGAGCAAATGGACGGGGGATTCCTTATGCTGGTCCTGGCGCTGCTCTTCATGGGCCTCATCCTGGTGCTCTCCTCCAGTTATCCCCGGGCTTATTATGACCCGGGCAAGGTGACGGGAGGGAAGGCCCTGTATTATTTTCTGCGCCAGCTGGTCTTTGCCCTGCTTGGCACCGGGCTTATGCTGCTGCTGAGCCGGGTGCCCATGCGCTTTTATCACCGCTGTGCGTATCCTTTTCTGGCCATGACCCTGGTGCTGCTGGTTCTGGTGCCCCTCGTCGGGGTCAAGGCCAACGGCTCCCGCCGTTGGCTGGGAGTGGGGAGCCTCACGGTCCAGCCCTCGGAGCTTGCCAAGCTCGCGGTGATCCTGTGCTTTTCCGCTATGATCTGCAGCTTCCGGGAGAAGATGCGCACGTTTCGCTGGGGCATTCTGCCGTTTCTGGGCATTCTGGGCGTCATTGTGGGCCTGCTCGTTCTGGAACCCCACTTCTCTGCCTCCATCATCATCCTGACCATTGGCGGAAGCATGATGTTTCTGGGCGGCGTTCGGCTCTTCTGGTTTATAGGAGCCCTGGGTGCCGCCGGAGCGGGACTTGCCGTGCTTCTGACCTTCTTTCCCTATGCTTCCACGCGCATCAGCACCTGGTTGGACCCCTTTTCCAGTCCCTCCGCGGAGGGCTACCAGATCGTCCAGAGCCTCTATGCCATCGGCTCCGGCGGGCTCAGCGGTCTGGGACTGGGAGCGGGAAGGCAGAAGTACCTGTTCCTGCCCGAGGAACACAACGATTTTATCTTTTCCGTGGCCTGCGAGGAGCTGGGCTTTCTCGGGGCCGCTCTGATCCTGATTTTGTTTGCGCTGCTGATCCTGCGGGGCTACCGCATCGCGCTGAACTGCCGCAGCCGTTTTTCCTTCCTGGTCTGCGCCGGGATCACCACCCTGCTGGCGCTGCAGGTTTTCCTGAACGTTGCGGTGGTGACCAATCTCCTGCCCTGTACCGGCATCTCCCTGCCTTTTTTCAGCTACGGCGGCACCGCGCTGCTCATCCAGCTGGGGGAGATGGGCATCGTCCTCAGCGCTTCGAGAGAGAATATGAATTGAGGAGCACGACATGAAATTTGTACTGACCTGCGGCGGCACCGCCGGACATGTGAATCCCGCCCTGGCGGTGGCCGGACGGCTGCGGGAGCTGATGCCGGAGAGTGAATTTCTGTTCCTGGGTGCCGAGGGCAAGATGGAAATGGATCTGGTGCCTCGGGCTGGCTACGAGATCCGGGGCCTTAAAATCACCAATATCGCCCGGGGTCGTTCCCTTTCCGCCCTGATGCACAATCTGGACACGGCCAGAAACGTCATCGCCTCGGAGCATGAGGCCCGCGCTATCCTGAAAGAATTCCGGCCCGATGCGGTCATCGGCACGGGGGGCTATGTGTGCTTTCCGGTGCTGGACGCCGCCTCCCGGCTCCATATCCCCACCCTGGTCCATGAGAGCAACGCGCTGCCCGGTCTCACCACCCGGATGCTGGCGGACAAAGTGGACGCCATCCTGGTGGGCTTTGAGGAGAGCCGAAAGCACTATCGGGAGCCGGGCAAGGTCAGCGTCACCGGCACGCCGGTGCGCGGGGAGTTTTCCCGCTATACCCGGGAGAGCGCCCGGAAAGAGCTGGGCCTTGACCCGGAGGAGCCGCTGGTTGTCTCCGTCTGGGGCTCCCTGGGCTCCGGCCATATGAACGGCATCCTCACCGAAATGCTGCCCTTGATGCAGGGTCAGCAGCGTTTTCATATGATCCATTCCGTGGGCAGCCGGGATTATCGGGAATTTCAGCAGAGCCTGGCAGAGCGGAAGCTTGACCCGGCAGAATGCCGGGTGGACGCCCGGGAGTATATTTTCGACATGCCCCGGGTCATGGCCGCGGCGGACCTGATCCTCTGCCGGGCCGGGGCCTCCACCCTGGCGGAGCTGACCTACATGGGAAAACCGGTGCTCATCGTGCCCTCTCCCAACGTGACGGACAATCACCAGGAGAAGAACGCCCGGGTCCTGGAGAAGGCCGGCGGCGCCAAGGTCTTCCTGGAAGGGGAGTTCGACGCGAAGTCGCTTCTCGAGGAGATCGATCGCCTGCTGCGGAACCCCTCGGAGCTGGAGAGTATGTCCAAAGCCATGGCCTCCCTCTCCGTCCCCGACGCCACCGATAAGATCGTGGACAAGGTGCTGAATTTAGTGAATAAAGAATCGTGAATCGTTACCATGTCCTGTTTCGCGGGACGGATTACAATCTGTCGCCAAAAGCGACACCGTATCTTTTCACTCTTCGCTTTTCACGCAAATCCCCCTTCGTGCATAGAATGGCCTGATTCTGTGCACGGGGGGTATTTTTATGGACTTGTGGCGGATCCGCGGGAGAAGGAGACTGGAAGGCGAGTGCAGGGCCCAGGGCTCGAAAAACGCGGCGCTTCCGATCCTTGCGGCAAGTCTGCTCTGCCCCGGCACGGTGGAGCTGCGCCGGGTGCCAAGCCTTCTGGATGTGGACGCCGCGCTGCAGATCCTGCGTCAACTGGGCTGCCGCGTCCTGCAGCAGGGGGACCGGGTGTACATAAATGCTTCCCAAGTCTCCGGCAGCGCCATTCCCCGGAACCTGATGGAGCGCATGCGCTCCTCTGTCTTCTTCCTGGGTGCACTGCTGGCCAGGACCGGCCAGGCGGCCCTCAGTCTTCCCGGCGGCTGCAAGCTGGGCAAACGGCCCATCGACCTGCATCTGAAGGCCCTGAGGGAGCTTGGCGCGGAGATCCAGGAGGAGGGGGAGCAGATCTTCTGCCGGACTTCCGGCCTTGCGGGGCGGGAGATCCGTCTGCCCTTTCCCAGCGTGGGCGCGACGGAGAATATCCTGATGGCCGCCTGTGCAGCCCGGGGAGAGACGCTGATCCGCGGCGCCGCCCGGGAGCCGGAGATCCAGGCCCTGCAGGACTTCCTCCGCTGCTTGGGGGCCGAGGTCCGCGGCGCGGGCAGCGATACCATACGTGTTTCCGCTTTTCATCCCAGATCCTCCCTTTGCTTTACGCTGCCTCCGGATCGGATCGCCTCGGCGACCCTCTGCTGCGCCTGCGCCGCCTGCGGGGGAGATTTGTGGCTGAAAGATTGCGACAGCACGCATTTTTCTACCGTTCTCTACTTCCTAAATCAGGCAGGCTGTGATATAATACGGAATACTGACGGTCTGCGCCTGCGCTCGGGGGGAAAACTCCGGGCGGTGGGGCCGGTGGTCACCGCGCCCTATCCCGGCTTTCCCACCGATGCCCAGCCGCTGCTGATGGCGGCGCTGCTGCGGGCGGAAGGGGAGAGCCTTTTCCGGGAGACCATCTTTGAAAACCGTTACCGCCAGGTGCCGGAGCTTCGGAAGCTGGGCGCCCGGATCCGGCTGGAGGACAGAGAAGCCGGAGTCCTCGGCGTGAGCAGCCTTCACGCCGCGGAGCTGGAAGCAACTGACCTGCGGGGCGGCGCCGCCATGGTGCTGGCAGGCCTCTGTGCCGAGGGGGAGACCCTGCTGCGGGACAGCGGACACATTCGCCGCGGCTATGAGGACCTGAGCGGCTGCCTGCAGCTTCTGGGGGCGGACTTATCATACGAAGGAGAAAAGCATGGCGTTTTCGTTTAAAGGGATCAAGGTCCCGGAGGAGGAACTCAGCGGCTATATGCGGGCACGCCGCCGGGCATTCAGCGGTCCGCTGATGTTCGTGGTGGTGGTCGTGGCGGCCATCTTTGTGATGAGCGTTTTCTTCCGGGTCGAGGATATCCGGGTGGTGGGAAACCAGCACTATACCGCGGAGGAGATCATTCGCGCCGTCGATATCGAAGAGGGCGACAACCTCTTTTTCTTTGACCGTTTTGCCGCCGTGGGCAGGGCCTTTTCCAAGCTTCCCTATATCGAAGCCGTAACGGTGGAGCGAAGCCTCCCCAACAAGGTCGTCATCACCGTGGAGGAGACCACGGCACTGGCCTATCTGCCCCTGGGCGAAGAGAAGTGGACCCTGGACCATAACTGCAAGGTCCTGGGCAAGGCTGCCGAGGGGGAGGAGGAGAGCCTGCTTCCCGTAGTGGGCATGAAGGCCGGTACCCTCATGATCGGCGAGACCATGGAGACCGAGAGCGGCGAGACCGAATCGGTCGCCTATCTGGCTGAGGTGCTGGACCAGATCGAGGCCCGGGGCATGACCGACATGGTCACCCGCATCGATTTTTCTAACACCGACAGCCCGGAATTTGACTATGGCGGCAAGTATACCGTGGTGCTGGGCAAGCACGACAAGGTAGAATACAAGTTCGGCATGTTTGTAACGGTTCTGGGGATGCTGAAGGATGGCGACGTGGGCGTTATCGACGTTTCCAACGGCACTAAGGCCCATTTCAGCCCCAACTGAGCCTCTCAAGTGACAAAACGCTTACAAAAAAATAAAAAATCTATTGACCATGGCGTAAAAATGGTTTAAGATAGTCAGGAGCAATTATGCCTAAAAGAAGAAAAAACAGACATGACAATATACAGGAGGCAAAGGTTATGGATTTCAGAGCCGAAGCAGGTCCCGAAAATGTAGTGACCCTGAAAGTGGTCGGCGTCGGCGGCGCCGGCAACAATGTTGTAAATCGCATGGTGAAGGCCGGCACCCAGGGTGTTGAGTTCATCGCCATCAATACGGATAAACAGGCCCTCGCGGTCTCCAATGCCGATCAGAAGCTCCAGATCGGTGAGAAGATGACCCACGGTCAGGGCGCCGGCTCCGATCCCGAGGTGGGCAAGCGCTCCGCCGAGGAGAGCCGCAACAATATCGCCAAGTGCATCGAGGATGCGGACATGGTCTTTATCACCGCCGGTATGGGCGGCGGCACCGGCACCGGCGCTGCTCCCACCGTGGCGGAGATCGCCCGGGAAGCGGGCGTCCTCACCGTCGGCGTCGTGACCAAGCCCTTCAAGTTCGAGGGCAAGCGCCGCATGGACCAGGCCAATGCCGGCATCAAGGAGCTGCTGGGCCGGGTGGACTCCCTGCTCATCATCCCCAACGACCGCCTGAAATATGCCACCGACCAGAAGGTCACCCTGGCAAATGCCTTCGAGATCGCCGATGACGTGCTGAAGCAGGCTGTCACCAGCATCTCCGATCTGATCAAGAACACCGGCTTCATCAACCTGGACTTCGCCGACGTCACCTGCATCATGAAGGACGCGGGCTTTGCCCACATGGGCGTGGGACATGCCGCCGGCAAGGGCAAGGCGGAAGACGCCGCCCGCATGGCCGTGGCCAGCCCCCTTATGGAGACCTCCATCAACGGCGCCCGTGGCGTGCTCATCAACATCACCGGCTCCGAGGATATGGGCCTGGAGGATGTAGAAGCTGCCGCCAACCTGGTTCAGGAGGCCGCCCACCCCGACGCCAACATCATCTTCGGCGCCACCTTCGATCCCAGCATGCAGGATGAGATCCGCGTCACCGTCATCGCCACCGGCTTTGAGGAAAAGCCTGCCGAGGGTGAGCAGCCTGCCGAGGAGAAGAAGGCCGCCGCTGCGGCGCCCATCAATCCCGTGCGTCCCGCTGCCAAGCCCGCCGGCCTGTTCTCCGGCGCTGCCGAGAAGGCCGCTGCTGCTGCCGCGGTTCCCCCTCCGCTGGAGGAGGAGACCGAGACCGATGCTCCCGAGGATCCCTTCGACAGCATCTTCAAGATCTTCAATACCAAGTGAGCCGGGCTTCCGCCCGATAGAAAACAGAAAGCTCCCTTCCAAGGGAGCTTTCTGTTTTGGAAGGAGTCCATCATGATCCAGCGCATCGTCAGGGTGCTGCGCCGCACGGGTCTCATTTATCTGGAACGGCAGATCCCCCGGTCTTCGGCGGCGATGGCCTATTATCTCACCATGTCGCTCTTTCCGCTGATCATCTGCCTGTATGCGCTGCTGGGCAAAAGCTATCAGCAGATGTCCCGTGTGCTGGAGCTTGCGGACCATGTTCTGCAGCCGACCACCACCCAGTATCTCAAAAGCTTTCTTCTGTATGTGGCCAACAATCCCAGCAAGACCATGGTAGTAGCGGCCATCCTGCTGCTGCTCAGCTCCGCTTCCGCGGCGGTGCGGGTGCTGCACCAGGGCCTGCGGGAGATTCACGGCTGCAGCGAGGGACGGCGAGCGAGCCTGCGCAGCTGGCTGTTCAGCTTCCTGTTTTCCCTCGCCTTTATCGCGGTGCTGCATTTCGGCATCCTGGTGATGCTCACGGGGCAGAGCTTTCTGGAACTGCTGGAGCGGCTGTTGCCCGTACTGCCGATCAGCCGCGCCTGGAACTGGATGCGCTTTCTGGTCCTGGGAGGACTGGTGTTTCTGGTCCTCTGGGCGGTGTATGCGCTGTCCGGTTTCCGTCTGCGGCAGGATCGGCCTTCCGCTCCCGGAGCCTTTGTCGGAACCCTGGGCATCGTGCTCATGAGCGGTATCTTTTCCACCTTCATCGCGGTTTCCGCCCGTTATCCCCTGGTATATGGTTCCCTGGCCTCTATCATCCTGCTGATGTTCTGGCTCTTCCTCTGCTGTCAGATCATCTATACCGGCGAGGCGCTGAACGAGGCGATCTTCCGGGAAAGGCAGATGCGGGAAAACAAGGAGCCCGGGGAAAAGCAGCCGGCGAAAGAATAAGACGCGGGAAAGAAGCAAGGGCGAAACCGGCTGTAAACGTCAGCATTTTCATCAACAAAAAGAGACGGATCATTCCGTCTTTTTTTTGTGACTGCAGAACAGTAAAGCGATAGACTATTGAAAAATATGTATACATATGATAAAATCGGTATAGACAAAAAATGACAGGTTGAGGCGGCAGGACAAGGCGGACTGTTCCAGGAGAGGGCGGCCCTGAAGGCGCTTCGGATCGAACGGAAACAGAAGGAGAGGGAAGGGGGAAAAGTCATGCGCGAGATCGACGATCGCTACCCGGAATATGCGCGCCCCTTTGAGCCCCTGCGGAGAAGAACGATCCGCGCCCGTCTGACCGGCAATGAGGCGGCCCTGTACCAGCGCCGCCTCTCCCGCATGAATCAGATGCGCAAGTATTTTACTACCAGCGTCGTCACCCTCATCACCATCCTCATCCTGATCAATCTTCCGGAGCCTCCGGTGATCGACCCGCTTCCTCCTCCGGAGGAGACGCCGATAGTCCTCCCCACGCCTACCCCGGCTCCGCCGCCAAGCCCCTTACCCAGCCCGGTGCCAAGCACAACGCCGGTAGAGTCTCCCACTCCGGCGCCGAGCCCCTTGCCCAGCCCGGACCCGACGCCTACACCCACCCCGACGCCGCCGCCTGCGCCGACGCTGACGCCTACGCCTGTCCCTACGCAAAAGCCCCCGGCGCCGCCGGCACCCACCCCTACGCCTACGCCGACGCCTACGCCGACGCCTACGCCTACGCCGACGCCCACGCCGACGCCTACGCCTACGCCCACGCCGACGCCCACGCCCACGCCGACGCCCACGCCGACGCCTACGCCCACGCCCACCCCGACCCCTGTGATCGGCCCGCAATTCACAGCGCTTAGCTCCGAGCATCAGGAGTATGTCGGGATTGACGACGTTGGAAGTTATAATTACTTCTCCGTTTCCTTTGATCTGGATCTGCATGACGCCGATCCTGACAAGCCCATTACGGCCCGTCTGCAGGCAGGCAGCCCCACAGGCGGAGACTGGCAGGATATCCCAAGCGGCGGATACTCGATCCCCAGCCTGAGCTACAGCGGTTCCGGCGGCGTATGGTCCGGCGATATGGCCTATGATATGGCCTTTGTCGAGTGGGATTGGGGCCATGGCGAGCTGGGCGCTCTGATGCAGATGCGCGTCGCCTGCGACTACACGCTGACGGACGGCACTTCGGGAACCGTGTATTCCACCGACATCAAGGAGCTCTACGCCTATACGGGCGGATATTTGACCCACAATCCGGACGCGGACGGGAAATCCGGCAAAGTGGACGGCAAAGGCCTTGACGTTACTTTCCGGGTGCAGAAGGACCTGATTCTGGATCCCGACAAGCTGGAGAAGGTGGAAGTCGTCGTATACATCGGCAACACCTGGATCGATATGGATCCGGACAAGCTGACCATGTTCCCCATGACGGAGGAGGGGATCCTTCGGCTCACCTGCCCGCTTGCCGACATACTGGGTCCCGGAGAACCCGCCCATTCCGGCAGCAATGACGAGGTCCTGCTGGTTCTCCATTACAAGGACGAGGACAAGGGGATCGACTGGTCAGACGGCGCCTGGGCCCGCGTCAAAGTGCGCAGCATGCCGACGGTTGAGCTTGACCCCTATCTGTACGGCCCCTATGGCGAAGGCGCCTGGTATCCGACGTTGTTCTATACTGTGACGCTCAACGATCTGAAGGGCGGTACGGCCACCGCCTCGGTCTACATCGATACCGGAGACGGGTTCTACAAGGCAGCAACTCCCTGGGATGCGGAGTATGCCTCGCACTATATCGGTACGTATGACCCGGCGGAAGAGCCGGGAGACACTTGGAAAGACCATTCGGAAGTCTACCTGGCCGAGCCCGCCGACGGCGGGGGGATCCGGGGCGTGGCGAAGATCGTCTTCGATATCGTCTATCCCGACGGGGAAACTGATCAGATCGAGACCGAGACCAGACCCGTGTTTATGGGCTTCTTTGCCAAGATCGACAAGAGTTATGGCGGGCAGGGCTGGATCGAAGGCGAACGGACCGATTCCGATACAGGCGATACCCTCTATACCATGAGCTTCGACCTGATCATCGACACCGATCTGATGGATCCTGCCATGGTGGAGGATAACGGAGGAAGGCTCTCGAATACAGACGCCTGGAAAACCTATTATGATCCCGAAACCGAAATCTGGACCGACGAGAGCGGGATCTGTCACATGCGCTACACCTTCGTTTCCAACTCTCCCTTTGTGGATGGCGAGTATACTTTTTACCCGTCTACCCGCGGATGGGTCGACGAGAACACTCTTTGGGAACCCTGGAGCCTCTCTTATGACTTCCTCAGATCCTCGCCTTCGGATCTGACGCCGCCGGCCTTTGTTTCGGTGAGTTCAAGCCACGACCACAGTTCGGGGAGCCAGGATCGCTTCCGGTACGCCTTTGATCTGGAACTCAATGACGCAGATCCCTATGAAGATGTGGTCGTCTCCCTGCAATACGCCGATATCGGCAGCGGGAACTGGGAAACCTGCCCTTCCGACGGGGACAGTATGATCTGGGTGTATCACAGCCCGTCGGAAAGCGTCTGGCATTCTGAGGACCTGATCCTGGATACGGCTGCGCTCGACCTGAAGGGCGCCATGGGCTTGAAGAAGCAGGTGCGGCTCGCCGCCAAGTACAAACTGAGTGACGGAACCTACGGCCTTGCGTATTCCACCGACCTCCGCAGCCTCTACATCTTCACCGGCGACTATATCCGCGGCGAATCTGCGGAGATGCAGGACGGGAAGATCACCGCAAAGTTCCGGGTGGACAAGGGCCTGGTTCCCGATTCGAGCAAGCTCACGATCGTTTCCTGCGCCCTGCGCAACGGCGAGCAATCCTGGGAGCTCTCCGACAAAGCCGTAATCACCGGTTCCGGAGAAGACGGGATCTGCACCGTGAGCTACACGCTGAACGGAGAAAGCCTTGATCTGACGAAGCATACATCTGTAGCTCTGGCCTTGCATTATCAGGACTATGGCGGAGCCATCGACTGGGATTCCTGCGGGCTTGCGGTATTCTACCTGCGCGGCGCTCCGACGCTGGAAATAGACCTGTCCGGCACGGAGGGCGATCCCGGCTACGGCGCGCTTGGGATCCTCACCCTGAACGACCTGGAGGGAGGAACCGCAGTTTTCCGGCTGCTTTCCTGGGGATATGGCGGCTTTTTACCCATCTACGGTGATTGCGCAGAGCTGACCTGCGTCCCCGGAGACGAAACAGGAGGCAAGTATTACGCCTGGCTGTTTGATCCGTATCTTGAGGATCTCTCTGCCAACGACAGCGAGGGAGCCAGGGATAAGTCCAAGATCGTCGTGGAGTACACCTACGCCGACGGTACCAAGGGCAGTCTGGAGAGTGCGGAATTTGAGCAGTACGGCGGGCGCTTTGTTTCCAGCGCCAACGATCCGCCCTTCTGCTATGACGAGGAGAACAAGTGCCTCGTGATGGAGCTTGCGGTGAATCTCTCTCTGGTGGAGATGGAGAATATCAGCATCACAAGTACGAGCGCGAGACGCGACACCTGGACGAATCTCGACGTCCCCACGCTGGCGGACTGCTACGCGGCCGGAGACGGGACCTATCGTATGATTTTCAAGGTGCCCCTGGAAACGCTGGAACCCGGAAGCTACAGTATGGATGTGCAGCTTACCTTCTATAACGGCAAAGGTCCCCGCTGGAAAAACGAAGTCTATGCAAAAATCGATCTGGGTTGAAAGCTGCTTCTGACCTGAAGGAGGATGGAACATGAAAAAGAAAAACACCAAGACCTACATCAGCATTGTGATCGTGGCGATCTTGGCCCTGCTTTTGGCAAATCCCAATTGGTTACCACTGCCGGCGGGTCTGAAAACAGCTCTGACGGAGACGGAGAAGAACAATCTTCTCTTCCAGAGCGACGCTCATACCACCATCGCCCAGCTCCTGACTCTGCTACTGGCCATCGCCTTGGTGTGGCTGGCCTACCAGATCCTGAAGCTGATCCTGCACGCCGTCGGCAAGCGGGGCGGGCGGGCGCTGACCGTCACCAACCTGATCGCGGGGCTTCTGAAATACCTGGCGGTGATCGTCGCCGTGGTCTGGGGCCTGGGCATCCTGGGTGTGAACACCACCGCGGTGCTGGCAGGCGTTGGCATCGTGGGCCTGATCCTGGGCTTCGGCGCCCAGAGCCTGATCGAGGATATCATCACCGGCGCCTTCATCATCTTTGAAAACCAGTACAGCGTGGGGGACATCATCATCCTGGATGACTTCCGCGGTACCGTGCGGAGCATCGGCGTGCGCACCACCGTGATCGAGGACGCCGGCGGCAATCTGAAGGTGGTGAACAACTCCGACATCCGCAATTTCCAGAACCGATCCCGGAACAATTCCGTGGCTTTGGTGCTGGTGGCCGTCTCCTATGCCACCGATCTGCGGAAGCTGGAGAAGCTGTTGAAGGAAAAGCTGGGCGATCTGCAGAAGGAGCACCCGGAGCTCTACCTCAGCGCGCCCCGGTATCTGGGCGTGGACGCCCTGGCGGACAGCGGCGTCAACCTGAAATTCGCCGTGGATGTAAAGGAGCAGGACGTTTTTGCCGGACAGCGAATGCTGGCAAGGGATCTGAAGATCCTCTTCGACGACAACGGCGTGGAGATCCCCTTCCCCCAGGTGGTGGTCCACAAAGGGGATTAAACTTCCCGACATACAAACAAGCAGCCGGCGGGGCTCTGTGCCCCGCCGGCTGCTTGTTTGTGAAAACTCTTACATGAACTTGTCGATGGCCTCGTTCAGCGCCTGGAGGTCCGCGTCGTGAGCGTCCGCCACGCAGTGCTCCAGGTGATCCTTCAAAATCACCTTGGCGGTGCTGCTGAGAGCGGAGCGGACCGCGGCCAGCTGGACCAGCACCTCGGTGCAGTCCCGCCCGTCCTCCACCATCCGCTTCACCGATTCCAGGTGCCCGATGGCCCGGGAGAGCCGGTTCAGCACGGCCTTGGTCTCGGTGTGGACGTGGCCGTGGGTGTGGCTGTGCTCGTGGTCATGCTCCACGGGATGGCTGTGGACGTGGCCGTCCCCATGGTCGTGGTAATAGACTTCTTCTTTTTCGTGTTCGTGCATGGCATTCACGCTTTCTATAAATTCTTACAAACTATACACGATTTGGAGGTGTTTGACAAGCCCCCCGGGGGGATGAAGAGTGAAAAGTGAAGAGTGAAAAGCGAAGAAAAGAGCTTGGCTCAGATCAGGCGGATCGGCACTTCCTGCCGGATGGCGAGGCTTTCCGGCGTGACGCTGCAGTCAAGAGCCAGGAGCCGCACACCGGCCTCGCTTGCCTCCCGCAGCGCGTCGGCAAAGGCGGGGTGGGTGGCCCGGTTCGGCTCAAAGTGATGAACGTCCGCCATCTGGATCACAAACACCGCCCAGGCCTCATAGCCTTCTTTCACTGCCTGGGCCAGGCCACGCAGGTGCTTTACGCCCCGTTCGGTGGGCGCGTCGGGGAAGCGGACCACCCCATCCTCCTCCAGGGTCACGCCCTTGACTTCCGCAAAGATGCGCCTGCCCCCGTCCTCCAGGTAGAAATCAAAGCGGGAATCGCCGTGGACGCATTCGGGCCTGAGCAGTTCCGGCACGAAGCCCGCGCCGCCGGCCCGCAGCCACTCGCCGAAGACCGTGTTGGGAGCCGCGGCGTCCATGTTGATGAGCCGCTCTCCCTTTTGCACCGCGATCAGGTCCCAGGCGGTTTTGCGCAAGGGGTTTTCGGCCCGCTGCAGATAGACCCTTGCCCCCGGAACCAGAAGCTCCCGGCAGCGCCCGGTGTTTTTCACATGGCTCCCGGATGTTGGGATAGATCATCGGGCATATTCCTCCGTCCACTGCTCCAAAGCCCGGAGCGCCCTTCTCCGATGCAGGCCCGCAAGCTCCACGATCAAGGTGTCCCTGTCTGCCTGCAGGACCTTCCAGAGCTGGGCGATGTTCGCCTCTACCCGTTCGCCCAGCCCCAGCCGGCGGCAGAGCGCCGCGGCCTCATTCTGCTGCATCAGTACGCCCAGGAGAGGCTGCTCGGAGGACAGCGTATCCGCCAGCGCTGCGCGAAACTGGGGGATCAGCAGCTCGAAGCCGCCGATGGCGTCCAGCACCGAAAAAGGATACCAGGCGGCCTCCTGCAGCAGACGCACGCCTTCCCTGCGGAAGACCTCGTTGTCGTGCGTCGGCGCCATGCCCCGCAGATCCAGGTAGGGGAGGGCTTCAAAGCCCTCCGCTCCGCCCGCGGCTGCCGTCGGGAGGAGCAGGGAGCGCTGCAGCTTCCCGTCCCGATCCCGTTCCTGCGAAGTCACAAAGCCGCCGGCGCCGAGGAGAGCCGGACCCAGCGTCCGGCGGACTGCCTCGCTTTTGCCGCAGCCGGAAGGTCCTGTGAGAAACAGATGTTTTTGCATCGGAAGGACTCCTTTTTCGCTCGATGCCCCGATTATACCCGGCTTCCATGCTTTTGTAAAGGCAGGGCATCCCCCGGAAAGCCGGAAAAGATCGTCTCCGGGTCTTTCCAAAAGGGGAAAAGACTGATATAATACTATTTTAAGAAAATGCAGAAAAGGAGCGATGCGAATGCCAAAGCTCATATCGGATCTTGCGATCATGCTGCTCACCGCCGGCGTGGTGGCGGTCCTCTTCAAACGGTTTAAGCTCCCCCTGGTCCTGGGCTACATCCTGGCGGGCTTCCTGGTCGGCCCCTATATGCCCTGGTTTTTTACGGTGGCGGATGAGAGCTCCATCGAGACCTGGAGTGAGATCGGCATCATCGTGCTGATGTTCGGTCTGGGCCTGGAATTCAATCTGCATAAGCTCGCCTCCGTAGGCGGCACTGCCATTATCACCGCCCTGACCGAGGTCTTCGGCATGCTGGTGCTGGGCTATCTGGTGGGCCAGGCCATGGGCTGGGGCATGATGGACAGTATTTTCCTGGGCGGCATGCTCTCCATGAGCTCCACCACCATCATCATCAAAGCCTTTGACGAGCTGGGCGTCCGGCAGGAGTCTTTTGCCCAGCTGGTCTTCGGCACCCTGGTCATCGAGGATATCGCCGGCATCTTTATGATGATCATCCTCTCCACCGTGTCGGTGAGCAAGAATATCTCCGGCGTGGATCTGGCTCTGCAGCTGGGGCTGCTGGTGCTGTACCTGGCCCTTTGGCTGATCCTGGGCATTTACATCATCCCCACCCTTCTGCGCAAGGCGGAGCGTTACATGAATAACGAGTCTCTGCTCCTGGCCTCCCTGGGCGTCTGCTTCGGCATGGTGCTGCTGGCTGACGCATTGGGCTTCTCCTCCGCTCTCGGCGCTTTTCTTGCGGGCTCGCTGCTGGCCGGCACCATCCATGCCGAGCGGGTGGAGCATCTGACCTCCGGGGTCAAGGACCTCTTCGGCTCGGTGTTCTTCCTGTCTGTGGGCATGATGCTGGACCCCGCCATGATCGTGAAGTACATCGTCCCCATCCTGATCGTGACCCTGGTGACCATTTTCGGAAAGCTGCTCATCTCGGGCCTGGGTGTTCTGCTCTCCGGCCAGAGCCTTTCCAAGGCAGTCCACTGCGGCTGCTCCCTGGCCCAGATCGGTGAGTTTGCCTTCATCATCGCCTCCCTCGGCATGGGCCTCGGCGTCATCGAGGATAAGGTCTATCCCATCGTGGTGGCGGTTTCCATCCTCACAACCCTGACCACACCCTTCTTTATCAAGAGTGCGGACAAGATCTACGGTGCGCTCACAAGAGTGCTTCCCGCAAAACTCATCAACAAGCTGGAGCGCTACACCGGCGAGGATACGTCCAGCCGGGAGCAGGACAGCGACTGGGGCCGCTTCCTCCGCCGTTATGCCAAGGTCACCGCTCTCTACGGCGTGTTGATGGCGGGCGTGATCCTGCTGGGGCAGTTCGTGCTCTTCCCGCTGCTGCAGCGGACCCTGCCGGACCGGCGCTTTGCCGGGCCCATCGCCATGGTTTTCTGCGTCCTGGGCATCGCGCTCTTCGTGCGGCCCATGCTGGATCTCCATTCCACGGAGTATACCACCCTCTGGGTGAAGAACCGCTATTACCGTCTGCCGCTCATTACGCTGACGGCGCTGCGCTATCTTATCATCGTGTTCCTCGCTTTCTTCCCGCTGCAGACCCTGCTTGGCATCAATGGCGTTTGGCTGCTGCCGGTCATCGCCGCTGCGGTGGCGCTGATCTCCCGCTCCGGCTGGCTTTCCTCCGCATATATCTCCGCCGAGGCCCAGTTCATGGCCAACTTCAATGAGCGCAATCTCCAGCGGGATGACGAAAACACCGAGTGGCTGGACGACAAGCTTTTTGTGGACAAGATGTACTGCCCTGCGGAGGTCTCCGGCAAGACCCTCAAGCAGCTGGACTGGGGCCGCCGCTTCAGCGTGAACGTGTTCCGCATCGTGCGCGGCAAGAAGCATCTGAACATGCCCTCCGGCAGTGCGGAGCTGCGGGAAGGGGACAAGATCCTGCTCATCGGCAGGAAGGAGGATATCCGTGCCCTGCGCCTGAGCATGAACATGGAGGAGACGGACCCGCCCACCCTCCGCGCCTTTATCGAAAAGTACGGGGAGGACGCCAACCACGTGTATGCCACGGTTATCCCCGTGGAGAAGGCCATCGAGCTTCAGGGCAAGACCATCCGCTCCAGCGGTCTCAGGGAGAAGTACGACTGCATGATCCTGGGCCTGCAGCGCAACCGCCTGCCCATCCTCCAGCCAGATGTGAATATGACCATCCAGAAGGACGACCTGGTCTGGGTCCTGGGGACCCGGAAGATGGCGGCCAAGCTCCTGGCCGGCGGCTTCTCCGAGGACTGATCGGAATGAAAACCAATAGGCAAAAGCCGCTTCTCCCTTGCGGAGAGGCGGCTTTTGTGGTACGCTTTTTCAAAGAAAGCGTATTGTGAGGAAATCACGATGGATCTGAAACATCTGAACGCCGCCCAGCGGGAGGCCGTAACTACCACGGAGGGTTATGTCCGGGTCATCGCCGGGGCCGGCTCCGGCAAGACCCGTGCCCTGAGCCACCGCTTTGCCTATCTGGTGAACGCCATGGGCATCCTCCCGGGGAATATCCTCTGCGTCACCTTTACCAACAAGGCCGCCAACGAGATGCGCCAGCGCATCCACAATCTCACCGGGGACAACGACACCGGCTATATCAACACCTTCCACGGCTTCTGCGTCTCCGTTCTGCAGGAGGACAGCTACGCCGTCCAGTATCCCCGCAGCTTCCTGGTGCTGGACAATTCGGATATCGACGCCATGCTCCAGATCATCTATGAGGAGCGGGGACTGAGCCTGCGGGACAAGACCTTCGCCCAGGCCCGGGACATGATTGAGATCCAGAAGGGCATCCGAAAGCCGGACTACTACAAGGACCTGATCGACATGTCCCTGGAGCAGCTCCGAAGAAAGTACGAGCAGGCCAAAACCGTGGACGACATCATCTTCTACGGCTATCTGTACCAGGAGAAAAAGTGCTTTGGTCTGGACTACAACGATCTCATCTTTGTGACCCTGTACATCTTCGAGCAGAACGAGGAGATCCGCCTGAAATGGCAGCAGCGCCTGGAATACATCATGATCGATGAGTTCCAGGATATCGACCCGCCCCAGTACCGGCTGATGAAGGTCCTCTGCGGCTACCACAAGAACCTCTTCATCGTGGGGGATCCGGACCAGACCATCTACACCTGGCGTGGAGCCGACGTCCGTTTTTTGCTGGATTTTGACCAGGAGTTTCCCGGGACGAAGACCATCCTGATGATGGAAAACTACCGCTCCACGCCCCAGATCCTGGCGGCGGCCAATTCCCTCATCGAAAAGAACCGGACGAGGATCAAAAAAGACCTGATCCCCACTTTGCCGGAGGGACCCCTGCCTCTCTGCCACCACGCCCCCAATGCGGAGGCGGAGGCGGAGCAGATCGCCTTCCAGATGTGGGAACTGCACGACAAAGGCGTGCCCTTCCGGGAGATGACGGTGCTCTATCGGGCCCACTATCTCACCAACAAGCTGGAGGAGGTGCTGCGCAAGCGGAAGATCCCCTATGTGCTCTACAGCGGCGTGCCCTTCTTCGGCCGCCGGGAGATCAAGGACGCCCTGAGCTATCTGCGCATGGTGGCTTACAAGGACGATCTCTCCTTCGCCCGCATCGCCAACGTCCCCAAGCGCAACCTGGGGCAGCGGCGGATGCAGTTTTTGCGGGAACGGGCCGAGAAGGAGAGCTGCAGCCTCTATCAGGCTCTCTGCCGCAGCACGGAGGAGGAGCTTTTCAAGGGCACCGGCGCCCTCAAATTCATCTCCCTCATCGAGAGTTTTGCCCAGAGCTACGAAACCCGTCCCATCTCCGAGCTCCTGAGCGACTTGCTGGACAAGAGCGGCTACGAGCGGATGCTGCGCACCGAGGGCAGTCAGGAGCGACTGGACAACCTGGCGGAGCTGAAGCAGTCCGTCTATGAATACGAGACCGGCTGCGGCGAGGAGGCCGCCCTGGAGCACTATCTCAGCCACGTGGCCCTCTTTACCAACGCCGACGCCGAGGATGGGGGAGACAAGGTCAAACTCATGACGGTCCACGCCGCCAAGGGCCTGGAGTTTCCCTATGTGTTCCTCTGCGGCCTCAACGAGGGCGTCTTCCCCTCCGGCCGCACCAGCACCCTTCCCGGCATGGAGGAGGAGCGGCGCCTGGCCTTTGTGGCCCTCACCCGGGCGGAGAAGGAGCTCTACCTCTCCGAGGCGGAAGGCAGAAATCTGGACGCCTCGCCCCGTTATCCCTCCCGCTTCCTGCTGGACATCGATCCGGACTTGCTGGCCTATACCGCGCCGCCCAAGGAGAGCCTGATCCGGGACGCCCGGGAATATATCGCCGCCAGCGAGAAGTACCTGCCCGAGGCAAAGCCGGAGGAGGGCTTTGCGGTGGGAGCCCGGATCCGCCATGAGATCCTGGGGGAGGGGACCGTCCTGGAGATCGACCGGGACAAGGAGGCCTACGTCCTGCAGTTTGACGGCATGAAAACGCCCCGCCGCATCAGCTTCCGGGTGAAGTTGGAGAAGGCGGATTGAAATACAGGCAGCCTGCAGCCGACTTCCTCATATCCTTTATCGAAAAGGGCACGTTGCAAAATAGCGGCGAATAACAAAAGCACCAGTTAGGTCCAAAAGGACTTGGCTGGTGCTTTCGTTTGCGTTAAGCTATTGGTGTGAAACAAAACAAAACGCAAGGAGAACATCACGACAGAGTACGGGATCTATCTGCGTCAATGCCGGTCGATCCAGGTGGAAGGCGCTTTCGGGCTGCTCAAGAACGACTTTGGCTTTCGCCGTTTCCTCACACGGGGAAGGAAGAACGTTCGTACGGAGCTGTTCTTCCTGGCGCTTGCTTTTGACCTGAAAAAGCTCTGGATGAAACGCGAAAAAGGGCGATTGCGAACGCATTTGTCCGAGATTTCGGCTGCGTAACGAATAATTGAATCTCTTTTCAACATTTGGCGCCAGTCTATGGACTGGGGCTGGGCAACGGCCCCTCTCTTATTCCTGTGCTCCGCTTCAGATCTTTACCGGGACGCCGTTCAGCTCCACGCCGTTGGAGGCGTCGATGATAATCACTTTTTTCCCGTCCAGGATCCTGGCCTGGACCAGCATGCTGTGCTCCGGGGAGACCTGGATCTTGACCTCCGGGGTCTGGATCTCCATCTTCCTGGGGTTGGACAGATTGGCGGGCCGCAGCTCCGCGTCCTTGCCGAAGGTCTCCTCGCAGCGCTGCTCGAAATGCTGCCGCTCTTCGGCGGTGGCGCCGCTGTTTTCCAGAATATCGCCCATCTCCCGCACCGTGACGGTCAGAGGCTCCGGGTCCTTGCTCTCCTTGTGCAGGGTGATCCGGTCAGAGAGCTGCTCGTGCACGGACTGGACCAAATCGAAGCGACAGTCCTGCTCCAGCACGTCGGAGAGCAGACCGTCGAAGCTCTCCCGCTGACGCTGGGCGGGCATGGGGACTTCGGTACGGAACACCGCGTCGATGAAGTCCGCGTGATCCGCCTTGCAGTCCCGGGAATAGAACAGCGCGTTGTAGAGATTGGTGGCCCTGTCGTCAAAAGCGGGGAAGAGGAAGCCCAGTTCCGGGGCGGACACCACCTGGCCAGCCGTGGCGCTGTGAAAGCGCTTGTCCTCCGGGGTGTAGCCCAGCTCGCTCTTTCCGCCCTCCACCGGACACACAGCGCAAAGCATGTATTTATAGACAGCTCCCGCGTCGCCGATGCTTCCGTCCTTGCCGTAATGGGGCACATCGTAGGTATCAAAGGCCAGCAGGATCAGATAGTTTCCGCCGTCCACGTCCAAGTGATCGATAATCGTGTGATAAAACTGGTCCAGCAGGGCAGGGTCCTGCCCCTCGCTTTTGCGCAGGGCGGAGAGCAGCCTGTGCTCGTCGCTGTCCAATACCTGCTTGGTGGCAAAGGCAATGTCCAGCAGGTTTTTTCCCAAAGCGCCGGAAAGAATCTTTTTCAGCAGCGCAAAGTATTTCTCCTGCTCTTCCGCTGTGAGCAGGCCCAAAGATTCGTTCAGCGTGGAGATGATCTCCCCGGAACCGTTCACGTAGCAGCCATACAGATGTGTGATGCTGTTGTGCTCCGGCCGGATGCGGCGGCGGATCTCCCGCAGCTCCTTTTGATTCATGGTCAAACGGTCCTTTCCCAAAATGCAAGGGGCATTATGGCACAAAACCCGGCTTTTGTCCAGCGCGGAATAGGGCCATGCCGCGAAGAGGCGGATTCTCACTTCCGGCTGTATGCCGTGAAAGCGGAAAAATCCCTTCTTCACCTGCGTGGGGCAGTGTAAAAGAAAGAATCGAAAACAGGTCGAATATACAAAAAACAGGTAGAGAACCGCTGAAAGAATGGATGAAATTATCAACTTGATTCTTGACGCGCACGGTTGAAATCCAGGTCGTCCTGTGTTATGATACCCATATTGACATAACGATACCGGAGAGGATTTCATGGATAAAAAAATCCCGGAAAACTTCCTTCATAAACCTCTGATCGCACACTGGCAGCTCATTTCGCTCTTTCTGATGGCCTATGATGCGGTCAGCGTCAGCGTTTCGTTTTTGATCGCGCTCTGGCTGCGCTTCGACTGCAGATTCACCCTCATCCCGCAGGATTATTACATTGCCTGGATGCGCTTTATTCCCTATTATGCTGTAATTTGTCTGGTGCTCTTTTGGGCCTTCAAGCTTTATCAGAGCATCTGGCGTTTTGCCAGCTTCAATGAGCTGGAACGGATCTTTGTGGCCAATACCATCGCGGGTCTGGTTCACATTTTGGGGATCACCCTGCTGGTGTATCGCATGCCCATCTCCTATTACGCCATGGGCATCGTTTTGCAGACGATCCTGATCGTGGGCATCCGCTTCACATACCGCTTCATTTTGCTGCTGCGGGGCGTCCGGGGAAAGAAGGGCCAGTCTGTCCACCGGGTCATGCTGATCGGCGCCGGTGAGGCGGGCCAGCTGATCCTCCATGACCTGATGAAATCCAAGGACAGCCAGGACCGGGTCTGCTGCATCATCGATGACAATCCCAACAAGTGGAACCGCTATGTGGACGGTGTTCCGGTGGTGGGCGGCCGGGAGGATATCCTTCTCAACTGCGAAAAGTTTAAGATCGATCGGATCTACCTTGCCATCCCTTCCGCCTCTGCCGAGGCCAAGCGTGATATTTTGGACATATGCAAGGAGACCGGCTGCGAGATGAAGACGCTGCCCAGTATCGTCCAGCTCGTCAAGGGAAGCGTTACAGTCAGAGCCATGAAGGACGTGGCCATCGAAGATCTGCTCGGTCGGGAGCCGATCCGGACGGACATGACGGACGTGTTCCGCTACCTTGCAGGAAAGACCATTCTGGTCACCGGGGGCGGCGGCTCCATCGGCAGTGAGCTCTGCCGGCAGATCGCCTCCCATGATCCCAGGCAGCTCATTATCTTTGATATCTATGAGAACAACGCCTATGATATCCAGCTGGAGCTGCGGGACAAGTATCCCGACCTGAATCTTGTGACCCTGATCGGCTCTGTGCGGGACAGCCGGAGGTTGGATGAGATTTTTTCGGACTATCATCCTGATGTGGTCTATCATGCGGCAGCCCATAAGCATGTTCCGCTGATGGAGGACAGCCCCTGCGAGGCCATCAAGAACAACGTCATCGGTACATACAAGACTGCCTACGCGGCCATGGCTCACGGCTGCAAGCGCTTTGTGCTCATCAGCACCGACAAGGCTGTAAATCCCACCAACATCATGGGTGCTTCCAAGCGCCTGTGCGAGATGGTGATCCAGGCTTTCGACAGAAAGGTGCGGGAGGGCCGCCCCTTCGATATGCCCACGCTCTATACCCATAACGGAGAATTCAGCGATCCTGTCAGCAAACTGCGGGTGCCCGCGGATGAGATCCGGACGGAATTTGTAGCGGTCCGCTTCGGCAACGTGCTGGGGAGCAACGGCTCGGTGGTCCCCCTTTTCAAACGGCAGATCGCCAAAGGCGGTCCCGTCACGGTGACCCATCCGGACATTATCCGCTATTTCATGACTGTCAGCGAGGCAGTGAGCCTGGTGCTCCAGGCCGGTACCTATGCCAAGGGCGGAGAGATCTTTGTGCTGGATATGGGCAGCCCTGTCAAGATCGACACCCTGGCCCGCAACTTGATCCGCCTCTCCGGCTTCAAGCCCGACGTGGATATCAAGATCGAGTATACCGGCCTTCGCCCCGGCGAGAAGCTGTATGAAGAGAAGCTGATGGCAGAGGAGGGCCTGCGTAAAACCGCCAATGAGCTGATCCACATTGGCAGCCCCATTCCCTTTGACACGGATGAGTTCCTCTCCCAGCTGGAGCCCCTGATGGAGCGCGCCTATGCCAACCGGGAAGATATCCGCGAGACGGTGGAGAGTATGGTTTCCACATACCATCCCGTCCCTCGCAATGGAGAGAATCAAAAGGACCCTGTGCTTGAAACTCCCGCTGCAGCGGGTGCCTATAGCCATTCACTATGATTGGAAGGTGGGAAAGAGTGCATCCTTTCCCACCTTTTCCAATCGATTCTGCTCCCTGATGAGAAGCGGACAAGGACGGTCCCGATTCGCTGGATCCGGGTGCGCGACAGCGCCCATCCGGGGAGCGCGGAACGATTCTGTTGAATTCTGTTTTCATCAGTGTTATAATAAAATAATAGATTGCTTGTGACTGTTCCCGATCGGCACGATCGGCAGGGCTCTGCAGGCATGATGAATCTTGATGGAGAAGTCCATATGTTGACGAGTACACAGAAGCAGCTGCTGGATATCCTTGCCGGTCAGCTCTTTGGAAAACCCCTCCCGGAATATACGGATACGGATTGGCCTGCGCTCATGAAAGAGGCAAAGCAGCAGGCGGTGTATCCGATCGTTTTCCAGGCGGTCGAAGAGCGGCTGGCGGAAGAACTGCCCGAGGAGCAGTTTCAGCAGTATCAGGACATCTATATGCGGTATCTTGCCGCGAATTTCCGGGTTTCTGCCCTGCATGCTTCTGTGCACAAACTGATGACGGAGAACAAGATCCCCTATGTGATCCTGAAGGGGCTTTCGTCCTCTGACTATTATCCGGAGCCTCTGCTCCGCCCTATGGGAGATGTGGATTTCCTCGTATCAAGGGAAAATCTGCAGCAGGCCGATCAGCTGCTCCGTCAGGAAGGCTTTGAGCGTGACCCGGAAACAGTGGACCACCCCTTCCACTGGGAATACAACAGGGGGAAGGATTCGGTGGAGCTGCACTGGAACGTGCCCGGTGTTCCGCTTACCAATCGGGAGCGCTATATGGAAGCTCTGGAGGGGATCGTGCCCCAGGGGACGGTCAGAGTTGTGAGTGACACGGAATTTGTCGCACCGACAGAGTACTATCACGGTCTTGTTCTGCTGCTTCACACCGCCGGTCATCTTACTGCCAAAGGGATCGGGATTCGGCATTTGTGTGACTGGCTCGTCTTTGAAAACGGCATCCCGGAGGAACGCTTTGTCCTGCTCTTTCGGGATACTTTGCAGAAGATCGGCCTCTGGACCTTTGCATGCGCGATGACGGATCTGGGTGTACGGTATTTTGGATGTGAACCGAGGGCGTTTTGTTCCCGCATCAATACCGCGATGACCGACAGGCTGCTGGAAGATTTTTTTGACGGCGGCAATTTCGGCGAAAAGAATTCACTTCGACAGGGTCAGATGACCATGTTCCGAAGCTATCGCTCCAGACGCATCAGTGAGAGCTCGTTTCTTCGCGTTGCGCTGGACAACATGGACTACAAGACAAAGCAGCGGTTTCCGATCTGCGTCAGACATCCGGCCCTGTACCCGGCTTGCTGGATCGTAATGGGAGCGCTTGCGTTCTACCACCGCGTATCGGGTGAGGGTACTCCCGTGCTCCGGAAGGGGATTCTGCTCGCCGCCAGAGATCGGCAAAAACTCTATAACGAACTGAAACTGTTTACACAGGATTGACCATGCTGAACGCAACTCTGTTTTAAGTCTTCCTGAACAGATGTGTGTGAAAAGGATGTTTTGATATGAAAGATGTTACTTACACGCGCAAAATCCCTTTCAGCCCCCCGGATATCTCCGAGCTTGAGATCCAGGAGGTGGCGGAAGCGCTTCGGTCCGGGTGGATTACCACCGGGCCCAGAACGAAGCTGCTGGAAAGGAGACTTGCTGCCTATATCGCTGCCGGACGGACCGATGTCGATACGGAGGCTGATCCTGCGCGCTGGAGCAACCGGGTTGTCTGCCTGAATTCGGCCACCGCCGCGGAGGAAATGAATCTGCGTATCCTGGGTGTGGGACCGGGGGACGAAGTGATCGTTCCCGCCTATACCTACACGGCATCTGCTTCCGCCGTCATCCACTGCGGCGCCAAGGTGGTTTTTGTGGACATCCAGCGGGACGGAGATCCCGTCTCCCACATGCCGGAGATGGATTATGCGGCGATGGAAGCTGCCATCACCCCAAGGACCAAGGCCATCGTTTCCGTTGACCTGGGCGGTATCGTATGCGACTATGAGCGGATCTTTGCCGCGGTCGAACGAAAGAAAGCACTCTTTACTCCCCTTGAGAGTGACGGGACAGCGCTGGGTGATCTGTCTTCCCGGATCCAGAAGGCCATCGGCCGGGTCGCGGTCGTGGCTGACTGTGCCCACGGCCTGGGCGGCAGCCGTGTTGTCTGGGGCGAGAAGCGGTACTGCGGCGCCATAGCCGATATGACCAGCTTTTCTTTCCATGCGGTGAAGAATTTCACCACCGCCGAGGGCGGCGCCTCTACCTGGCGCAGTCTTCCCGGCATCAGCGACGGGGAAATTTACAACATGTATCAGCTCCTGTCACTCCACGGCCAGGACAAGGATGCCCTTTCCAAGAGCAAACTGGGCAGCTGGGAGTATGACATTATTGGCCCCTGGTACAAGTGCAACATGACGGATATTATGGCTGCCATCGGACTGAGACAACTGGACCGCTATCCGGGCCTTCTTGCCCGCAGACGGGAGATCATGAAGCGTTATGACAACGTCTGCGATGCTCTCGGATTCAGCAGACTGGTCCATCATACTGACTGTATGGACAGCTCCAATCACCTTTATCTGATCCGGATCCCCGGGATCGGGGAGGAGGAGCGCAACCGCTTCATTGAGCAGATCGCGGAAAGAGGCGTTGCGGCCAATGTCCACTACAAGCCGCTCCCCATGATGACCGCCTACGGCAAAGACTGCTCGGCCTTCCCCAATTCGTATGCATACTACGCCAACCTGATCACCCTGCCGTTCCACACGAAGCTGACCGACGAGGACGTGGATTATGTGTGTGAAACGCTTCGGGAAGTATTTAAGAAAGGCAATGACTGAACATGCTCCGAAAATGGGATGAGCTTCCGGCGTATATGAAGACTCCGGAAGTGCGGCCTTACTGGGAAAGCCTGAATCAAAAGCGCGGGCAGCTGCTGTGCAAACGCGTTTTTGACTATGCGGCGGCCTCGGCTTTTCTGGTGGTGCTGGCCCTGCCGATGGCAGGCATCGCCCTGTGGATCAAGCTGGATTCCTCCGGGCCTGTGTTTTATCGGCAGGAGCGGGTCACCACATACGGCAGGCACTTTTATATCCACAAGTTCCGCACCATGGTGAGCAATGCGGAAAGGCTCGGGACTGCGGTCACGGTGGGGGATGACGCCCGCATTACAAGAGCGGGAAAAAAGCTGCGCCGTTTTCGGCTGGACGAATTTCCCCAGCTGCTGGATGTGCTGCAGGGGAACATGTCCTTTGTCGGCACCCGCCCGGAGGCGGTGAAGTATGTGGAGCAATATCAGCCCGCGTATTACGCGACGCTTCTGCTGCCTGCCGGAATCACCTCAGAAGCCAGTATCCGCTATAAGGATGAGGATAAGCTCCTGAAAGACGCGGAAAATGTGGACCGGGTATATGTGGAAGAGATCCTTCCGGATAAAATGCGATGGAATCTGCAGAGCGTCAGGGATTTCAGCTTCGGTCGGGAGCTGATGACTATGCTCCGCACAGCTTTCGCGGTTCTGGGAAAAGACGATCAATGATTTTTGTCGGCGCTGCCGGCTGGGAAGAGGGCCTGGATGGAAAAGTATTCGGTATTGATGACGGTCTATGCGAAGGATGATCCGGAGTTTTTCTCCCTCGCGCTCAGCAGCATGGCAGAACAGACCTACCCGCCAGATGAGATCGTGCTGGTCAAGGATGGGCCGATTCCGGACGCTCTGCAGCAGGTCATCGACAAGGCTGTGGAGGCAGGCACGCCGATCGTCTCTGTCCAGCTTGAAAAAAACAAGGGCCTTGGCCTTGCGCTGAACGAAGGCATCAAGGTTGTGAAAAATGATCTGATCGCAAGAATGGATTCGGACGACTACTCCCTGCCGGAGCGCTGTGAGAAGCAGGTGAAGGAGTTTGAGAAGAATCCGAAGCTTGCGATCGTGGGCTGTCCGGTCCTGGAGTTCACGGGTTCGCCGGATCATATCGTGGGGCAAAGAAAAGTCCCCCTGACGAACGAGGAGATCTATCGCTTCGCCAGGAAACGGGATCCCTTCAACCACCCCACCGTGATGTACCGGAAATCCGCCGTGGAGAGAGCCGGCTGCTATTCCGATTACCGAAAGAATCAGGACACGGACCTTTGGATCAAGATGCTGTCCCAGCAGGTACAGTGCATGAATCTGGAGGAGCCGCTCTTCCGCTTCCGCTTCGACGAGGGGACCTATGAGAAGCGAAAATCCTGGCTCAATACGAAGATCCTGATCGAGATCCGCTACAAGGCCTGGCGATCGGGCTTCAACTCCCTCGGCGAATTCCTGCTTGTGGCAGCGGCCCAGTTCGGCATGTATGTGCTGCCTGTGGGCTTCCAAAGGTTTTTGTATCAAAAGATACTCAGGAGATAAATGATCCATGGGTCTGGAGCAAAGAATCAATTATGAATTGAATAAGCATCCCGCGATCAAAAAAGGCGTGAAGTCGGCGTATCAGCATGTGATGTACGCGGCATCCCGAAAGGTCAGGAGCGAGGGCCCCATTACGCGCGTTTCTCCGGATGACGCCGGACAGGAATTCTTTTTCGGTTATTACGACAAGTCCCCATGGGACATTACGGATCGGTACATGCTCTGCCTGCGGGCAAAGGATACCTGGTCCGATGTCAGCCCGAAGGAGAAGGCTGACATTCTGTTGATCGATACGGCCGCCGGGGAAGAGGATCCTGCCCGGGTCCGAAAGATCGCGGAGACCGCTTCCTGGAATGTTCAGCAGTCCTGCATGCTCCAGTGGCTGGGTCCGGATTATTCTACCCGGATCCTTTTTAATGACTATCGAAACGGGAAATATGTCTCGGTCATCAAGGAAGTGGCCGGAGGCGCGGAGCGGGTGATCGACGCCCCGGTTTATACCGTGTCCGCCGACGGAAGGACTGCCCTGACTCTGGACTTTTCCCGTCTTTACAATCTGCGCCCCGGCTATGGCTATTATAATGTCCCGGAGGCGACAGAGGGCCAGGCCCTCCCGGATGCCACCGCGGTGTGGAAGATCGATCTGAAATCCGGCGAAGTGCAGCCGCTTTTCAGCTACCGGGATTTTGCCTCCTTCCGGCCTCGACCCGAGATGCTGGAGGAGGGAGCCGTCCATAAGGTCAACCACCTTATGCTCAGCCCCGGCGGAGAGCGCTGTATGGTCCTTTACCGCTGGTTTGTGGGACAGAGGAAATATACCCGCCTGCTGACCTTCCGTACTGACGGTACGGATCTCTACCTCCTGTCGGATGACGACATGGTAAGCCACTGCTGCTGGAAGGACGAGGAACACATCCTCGCCTATGAGAACAAGAAGGACGGCGGCCCCGGCTATTATTTCATGAAGGACAAAAGCCAGGACTATTTCCGCTGCTGGCCGCAGCTCAGCAACGACGGACACCCCAGCTACAGTCCGGACAGAAGCCTTGTCGTGACCGATACCTACCCGGATCGGACGCGCATGGCGGAGATCAGGATCATGGACGGTAGGGACGAGAGCAGGAGCAACGTGAACGTCATCGCCCGGGTGTTTGCCCCCTTCCGCTATGACAACGACACCCGCTGCGATCTGCATCCCCGCTGGAACCATGCCGGCGACAGGGTCTGCTTTGACAGCGTCTTTGAAGGGCACAGGGGCCTTTACACGGTAGAGGTCCCGCAGAACGGGAGAGAGTTGGAGCTCCGTTCCAAAATCTCGGTGATCATTCCCGTTTATAATGTGGAGCGGTATCTGGCGCGCTGTGTGGAATCGGTGATGCGGCAGACCTACCGCAATCTGGAGGTCATCCTGGTCAACGACGGATCCACCGACGGAAGTCCCGCCCTTTGCAGGGCGCTGAAGGAACGCTACCCGGAGCTGATCCTGGTCGAAAAGGAGAACGGCGGGCAGAGTTCGGCCAGAAACGCCGGCCTGGATGTCTGCACCGGTGATTATGTGACCTTCCTGGACAGCGACGACTGGATCGCGCCGGACTGCTATGAGACCATGCTGAGACTGGCGGAGGCCAATCATGCGGACGTCTCGGATGTGGGTGTGTGGCAGGTGCGCGGGGAACAGGATCCCGTGCCGACTCCGGGAGAGAAGATCGAGATCTTCCGTGGCCGGGACATCCTGGAGCACTATCTGTATCGCGGTATGAGTGAGCAAAATGGCGCCCCCTACGCATGCTATAGGAAGCTCTGTCGAAAAGAACTGTTTTACGGGGACACGGCTCATTTTCAGGAAGGGACTGTTAATGAGGACATCTGCTTTGTCTACCGTATCTTGCGTAAATGCAGGAAAATCGTTGTCAGCAATCAGATCAAGTACTTTTATTTCCAGGGAGAAGCCAGCACCACAAACGGCGCCATGAAGAAAAAGGATCTGGCGCTTCTATCAGTTTCAAGGGAACTGCGGGAGCTGGCGGAGGAATCCGGCGATCCCAGGATCCTGGAGCTTGCGAAGATGAAGGAAGCACGCGCGGACTTTTCCCTGCTGGCCAGAGCGGCAAAGGATGGGATCGACGACAGCATCCCGGATCCTGACGGCCTCACAGAGGAGATGCAGAGAAGGCTGCGGAAGAATCTGACGCTTCTTCTGCGCTCTCCTATGTCTTCCATGCGGAAGGGCCTGGCCTTGGCCTTTGCGGTACAGTATAAGGCAAGCGCCGCGATCGTCCGAAAGCTGATGTAAAGACGAAACTTGACAGACGACGGCAGGAAGGAGAGTATCGGGTGAAGATCGTTTTTCTATCCTATCTGCACGGCTTCGGCGGCGCGGAAAAGCAGAACGTCATGCTTGCCAATGCCATGGCGGAACGGGGACATGAGGTGCATCTCGTGTCCATCTGCGCGGACAACAATTGCTATCCCCTGGATGCGCGCGTACGCTATCGCTATCTTCCGGACAGAAAGACCAACGCGCTTCGCTTTATGACCAGATATCAGGATATCCGCAGGACCCTGCTGGAGCTGCAGCCGGATCTCACCGTGAATTTCTGGTTCCAGTCTGCCTATCTCTGCGCCGGAATGCCCAAGAACATCACGGGGAAACTGATTTATTCCGAACGGTGTGACCCGGGCGATCGGGAGTACAGCGGCGCCCTCGGGCTGATTCGAAGACTCAGCCTGCCCCGCATCGACGGTTTCGTTTTTCAGTCCCGGGGAGCGCAGCACTATTTTGATCGGTCCGTTCAGGAGCGCAGCACGGTGATCCCGAATCCCGTGTTTGTCAAAGCCGGGGATTATCCGCCTGTCTCCTTGCGCAGGAAGGCGATCGTCACGGTAGGCCGGCTGCATCCTCAGAAAAACCAGGCGCTGCTGATCCGCGCGTTTGCCAGAATCGCCGGGGCCTTTCCCGAGTATACGCTGGAGATCTACGGGGATGGGGAACTGCGGCAGAACCTGCAGCGGCAGATCCATGACCTCGGCCTGTCTGACCGGGCCTTTCTGAAAGGAACCAGCGCCAGGATCCATGAGCTGATCCGTGACGCTGCGCTCTTTGTCCTGAGCTCGGACTATGAAGGGATGCCCAATACGCTGCTGGAGGCGATGTCTCTCGGGATCCCATGCATCTCCACAGACTGCAGGCCCGGCGGCGCCAGAGAGATCATCGAGGATGGAGAGGACGGGCTTATCGTGCCCTGTGAGGACGAAGAGAGCCTTGCCAATGCGATGGAAACGCTCCTTTCCGACCCGGAGAAGGCCGACGCTTTTTCCCGGGAAGCGATCCTTCGCTGCGCCCGCTTTGCTCCGAACGCGATCTATGATGCTTGGGAGCGCTTTTTCCTCTCGCGTCTGGAGAACTAACACACAGAGGGGTACTCTTTCATGAGCTTGAAAAGAAACAGGACGGTTGAACTGTATTCGATAGCCCTGGTCTTGCTTTTGGTTTCCAATATCTGCTTTTACACGGCAGAGACGCCGCAGCTCTATCGCCTGATGAGCGGCTCCGGCATCCTGCTTTCCTTTGTCGTTTCCCTGCGCAGGTTTTCGATGGTGATCAAAAAGTCCAACTGCATCCTGTGGCTCTCGGCCATATACGCCATGTTCCTGTTTTACGGCATTTTCTTCCTGCGGGCTGCTACCTTTCAGCCGCTCACCCTGATCATCAGATACCTGGAATGCGCAGCCATGTATCTTGCCATCAAAGGCATTTTCCGGGAGGATTATCGAAAGCTGGCTCCTTCGTTCATCTCGGCGGGGTTTTTTTCGCTCCTCTATCTGATTGCCAGAGAAGGCGCGCTCATTGCCCTCGGCGGATACCGGATCGGAGGCTCGCTGAGCGGAAACGTCAATACAGCCGGTTATTGTTTCGGCATTGTTTCCACGGTGGTGATCTGGTCCTATTGCATGAAGAAAGACTGGAAAAAGCTCCTTTTTCTTTTGGTGCTCCTTGCTTTTATGATCCTCACCGGCTCCAAAAAGGTGACGATCATCATCATGGCGGACCTGCTGATCCTTTTGTCTTATCAAAAAGGGAAAATTTCTACCTGGATCCTCCTGGCCATCGGGCTTACGGCGGGGGTATACTGCCTGTTCAACGTGCCCTATCTGTACGAGATCATGGGCGTACGGATCGAATCCATGTTTCTCACGCTCCTCTACGGGAATGACGCTTCGCTCCATTCGTATTCCACTGAGGTGAGAGGGGAAATGGTGCAGGAGGCGTTTCGCCTTTTTCTGCATCATCCGATCTTTGGCGGCGGATACAATTATTTCGCTTCCATGACGGTGACGCGGTATGATTACTGCCACTGCAATTATGCAGAGCTGCTCTGCAGTTTCGGCGTCGTCGGGACGATGTTGTATTATTCCAAGCATCTGAGCGTCCTGGGCAGGCTGACGAGGGCGCTGAAGCGCAGAACAGGGAACAGAGATCTGGCTGTTTTCGGCGTTATCCTTCTGCTGATGATACTGACTTTGGACTGGAGCGCGGTCACATTCTCTGCTCAGGCGACCTGGTATCTTCCGGTCCTGATCTCAAACGCGGCGTCTGATACGATCCAGGCCAATTTATCCAGGAACGGAGGGCGGTAGGCAATGGGAAAGATCGATACGATAAAAAGGCTGTGGAGAAGGGACAAGTATCAGCTTCTCGTGGCGGCCTACGACCACCTTTGTCATACCCATATCACAGATCTCCTTTCCGATGAAGCTTTCCTGAAACTTACGTTCCGTATCAAGATCCGGGAGAAGCTGGACCTTCAGCATCCGGTCACCTTCAATCAGAAGCTTCAGTGGCTCAAACTGTATGACCGGCAGGAGCGATATACCGCCATGGTGGATAAGATCCTGGTAAAAGATTATGTTTCCGGCATCATCGGCGAGGAGTACATCATCCCGACCCTCGGGGCGTGGGAACGCTTTGAAGACATTGATTTTGACGCGCTGCCGGATCAGTTTGTGCTCAAATGCAACCACGACTCCGGGAGCGTCGTGTTCTGCCGTGACAAGACAAGCTTTGATCGGGAAGCCGCCCGGAGAAAGCTGAACAAGTGTCTCCACGTGGATTCCTTCTATTGGGGTAGGGAATGGCCCTACAGAAATGTGAAAAGGAAGATCCTGGCGGAAGCTCTTGTGCAGGACGAGCCTGGAAAAGAAATCCCGGACTATAAACTGCTTTGCTTCAACGGAAAGGTCAGGTGCTCCTTCGTAGGCAACGAGCGTTTCAGTGAGGACGGCCTGAGGACCACCTATTTTGACAGAGACTGGAACGAGCTGCCTTTTGAACGGCATTTTCCCAAGAGCGGCGTGAAGATCCCAAAGCCTGAGTGTTATGAGAAAATGCTTGCCATCGCCGAAAAGCTGGCTGAAGGGATCCCCTTTGTCCGGGTCGATTTTTATGAAGTCGCAGGGAAGGTGTATTTTGGTGAACTGACTTTCTATCCCGGCTCGGGAATGCTGGAATTCAAGCCCCCGGAATGGGATGCGGTCCTGGGAAGCTGGCTGGAGCTGCCAGAAAAAACGATCGGCGGAGACTGAGTTATGGGCACAAAACTCTTGATCGGGGCGGACCTCGTCCCCACAAAAACCAATGCGGACCTTTTTGCTGCAGGGGACGTGCTGCGCCTCGTGGGAGAGGAACTGCTCTCCCGGCTGCAGTCAGCCGATTTTATAGCGATGAATCTGGAAGTCCCGCTCACGGATCGGGCGGCGCCCATCCGCAAATGCGGGCCCTGCCTGATCGCGCCGCCGGAGACCGCGGAAGGCTTGCGGGAAATCGATCCTTATTTCTTCACACTGGCTAACAACCACATCCTGGATCAGGGCGCAGAGGGTCTGCGCTCCACCATGAAGACCCTGCGGGAGAAGGGGATCGCTTTTGCCGGCGCCGGGGAAAACCTGGAAGAGGCGAGCCGTCCGTATCTCACCCGGATCGGCTCCTGCCGGGTAGGCTTTTACTGCTGCGCGGAGCATGAGTTTTCCATCGCGGGTGAAAACAGGCCCGGAGCAAACCCCTACGATCCTCTGGAGAGCTTTGACCATGTGCGCCGCTTGAAAGCAGACTGTGATTATTGCATCGTTCTCTATCACGGAGGAAAGGAATGCTATCGCTATCCCTCGCCCATGCTGCAGCGCGTATTCCGCAAGTTTGCCGAATGCGGAGCCGACCTGGTCATCGCCCAGCATACTCATTGCGTCGGCTGCATGGAGCGCTACCAGGGGAGCACCCTGGTGTATGGACAGGGCAATTTCCTCTTTGACGATTCAAACAGCGAATACTGGAAAAGCTCCCTTCTGCTCCAGGTGGATCTGAACAGCAAAGAACTGGAGTATATCCCGCTGGTGAAGAAGGGGGAACTGGTCCGGGAAGCAACCGACAAGGAGAGAGAAGAGATCCTGTCCGGCTTCCTCGCCAGGAGCGAAGAAATCAAGTCTCCCGACTTTGTGGAGGACAGATACGCCCGGTTTGCCAGAGAGATGGAACACGATTATCTGTTTCGTTTTTCCGGCCGTCTCTCCAAAGTCTTTCTGTTCCGCATTCTGAACAAGCTTACTTCCTATCGTTTCTTGAAGCTGTTTTATCAAGACCGATATCGGGCAAGCATTGAGAATGTTCTTGAATGTGAGGCGCACCGGGAACTGGCGGCCAAGGCATTGAGAGGAAGAGAGGAATGAGTAGAAGGAAAAAACTGCTGCTCAATACAGGCACCGGTTTCCTGAAACAGGTGATCGTGGTCATCTGCGGATTCATTCTGCCAAGATACATGATCTTGTATTACGGCTCCGCAGTCAACGGTGTGGTGTCCTCCATCGCCAATTATCTCAGCTTCATCTCCCTTCTGGACATGGGGGTCGGCGCAGTAGTCCAGGCCAATCTCTATAAGCCTCTGGCGGAGGGAGACAGGGACCAGATCAGCCGGATCGTCATTTCGTCTGAACGCTTTTTCAGAAGACTTGCATTCATTTTCATCGCTTACATCACGGTACTTTGCTTCGTATTCCCACTTGTGGTGAATACGGGATTCAATTCCTTTTTCACCATCACGCTGCTGATCATCATTTCAATCAGTACTTTAGCGGAGTACATGTTTGGAATCACCTATCAGCTGCTGCTGAATGCTGACCAAAGGTCGTATGTCCCGCTCTTGATGCAGATCGGCACAGTCCTGATGAATACGGTCTTTGCGATCCTGCTGATGAAAATGGGCGCTTCAATCCATGTGGTGAAGCTGATGACCTCCGCGGTCTATGTGCTTCGCCCTGTCGGTCAGATGCTCTATGTCAGAAAACATTACCGGTTGAACAGGAAAATCGAAATCGTCGGTGAGCCGATCCAGCAGAAGTGGAACGGCTTTTCCCAGCATCTTGCCGCTGTAGTGTGCCAGAATATCGATATTGTGGTACTGTCGCTGTTCTCCACCATGGAGAATGTTTCAATCTACTCCGTATATTTCAACGTATCCAACGGTATTGTGCAGATCGTCCTCATGGCAGCCACCGGGTTGGAGTCCTTTTTTGGCAACATGATCGCAAAGCGCGAACGGGATGAGCTGAGCCGGAGCTTTCAGATGGTGGAATGGATCATCCATACCGGGGTCACAGTCATCTTTACCATCGCGGCACTTACCATCGTCCCCTTTGTCTCAGTCTATACCAGAGGCATTACAGATGCAGACTACATCCAGCCGGTATTTGGGGCTCTCCTGGTTGCGGCTTACGGTTTCCGGTGCATCCGTGTCCCGTACTTCCGCGTGGTCAAAGCTGCGGGACACTTTAAAGAAACTCAGAACGGCGCATATATCTCGGCAATTCTGAATATCGTGATCACCGTTTCGCTTGTTTTTCGCTACGGGCTCATTGGAGCTGCGGCGGGGACGCTCGCTGCCATGCTGTATCACACCTGTTATTTTGTGTGGTATCTGAGGAAAAACATTCTGGAGCGTTCCATCTGGCCTTTTATACAGTACATTCTCGTGGACGGGCTGACCGTTTTCTTGTCCGTTTTTGCAAGCAGACTCTTTTCCTTCCAAGGGGAGTCCTATCAGACCTGGGTGCTCTATGCTGCGGAGATCTCTGCCGTGGTAATCATGATCAGCTCGGTCCTGAACCTCCTGGTGTACAGGAAACAGGCAGGAGCGGCATGGAAACTGCTGAGAAAATAGCGGATTCGCGTTTCCGAATCCCAGCAAAAAGGCAAGCCGGCTCAGGCCGGCTTGCCTTTTTGCGCCTCTTGGGGGGAGAGGATCTGAGATGATTCACTTGGCGTAGTAGTCTTTGTACCACCGGGCAAAGGCGCGGAGCCCTTCCCGGATGCCGATGGAGGGGCGGAAGCCGTAATCCTCTTCCAGCGCGCTGCTGTCGGCATAGGTCACGGGCACGTCTCCGGGCTGCATGCCCACCAGTTCCCGGTGCCCCTCAAAGTCATAATCCTCCGGCAGGATCCCTGCGCGGACCAGCTCTTCCTGCAGGGTGGCGACAAAGTCCAGCAAGTTTTCCGGCTGCCCGCCGCCGATGTTATAGATGGCATAGGGCGGCAGGGGAAGCCCGTCCTCGCCCAAAAGCGTCTCCGGCGCGCCCCGCATCACCCGGAGGATCCCCTCCACAATGTCGTCGATATAGGTGAAGTCTCTGCGCATGTTGCCGAAGTTGAAGATCCGGATCTTCTGCCCGGCGGCAAGACGTCGGGTGGCGCTGTAATAAAACATGTCCGGGCGGCCTGCAGGACCGTAAACGGTAAAAAAGCGCAGACCGGTGGAGGGGATGGAGTAGAGCTTGGCGTAGCTGTGGGCCAGAAGCTCATCGCTCTTCTTCGTCGCGGCGTATAGGCTCACGGGGTGATCCACCTTGTCCTCCACGGAGAAGGGGACCTTTTTGTTCCCGCCGTAGACGCTGCTGCTGGAAGCATAGACCAGATGCTCCACCGGATAGGCACGGCAGGCCTCCAGGATCTGGTAAAAACCGATGAGGTTGCTTTCGATATAGGCGTCGGGGTGGTCGATGCTGTAGCGAACGCCGGCCTGGGCCGCCAGGTTTACCACCACTGCCGGGCGATAGTCCCGGAAAACGCGCCGCACCAGCTCCTTGTCGGCCAGATTTCCGCGGATGAAGATGTGCTTCACCGGGGAGGCGGCAGCGGCTTTATCGATCTGCTGCAGGCGCCACTCCTTCAGGCTGACCTCGTAATAGTCGTTCATGCTGTCAAAGCTGATGACGGTGCCGCTCTGCAGCTCTTTCAGCAGGCGGATGACCAGATAGGTCCCGATAAAGCCGGGCGAGCCGGTGACCAGAATGGTCTTGCCGTTCAGTTCAACGGGTACTTTTTTCATGCTGTACTTCCTTTATTTCGTGATTCCGCGGTAGTTGTTCCGGGCGGTCTCATAGCTCTCCAGATTGCCGATATCGAAACGGTGCCCCGGCATTTCCATGCTGTACATCCTGCTGTGCGCGCACATCCAGGCTACCAGGCTGCCCGGCGCGTCCACGCCGCAGCCTTCCTCGATGGCGCTTTGGATCTTCCCCAGATCCTCTTCGGTGTAGAAGTAGAAGGGCGGGGTGCACCAGTGAGATTTGGGCTCGGCGGGCTTTTCCTCCAGAGAGAGGAGACGCTCCTCCCCGTCGATCACGGAGACGCCGGATCTGCGCAGCCTGGCGAGGTCCGCTTCATAATAGCGCATGGTGCAGGAACTCTGCTTTTCCATAGCGTAGCGGAGGAAAGAAGTCAGAGAAAAGTCCAGCAGATTGTCCCCCGCGATGATGAGCAGATCCTCGTGAAGCGAGAGCGTATCCAGAACGAACTGGATATCCCGCACCGCGCCGAGGCGGGTCTCGTTGCTGTCCGTGCCGTCGTCCACCACGGTGATGGGCAGCGTGTGGGAAGCGGCCCAGCGCTGAAAATGGGGAGCGAACTTGTGATTGGTCACGACGATATAGCCGTTCACCAGACCGGCGCTGTCAATGTCCTCCAGCAGCCAGTCCAGAATGGTCTTTCCCCCGACCTCCAGCAGAGGCTTGGGGAAATTCTCTGTAAGGGGATAGAGGCGGGTGGCGTAGCCTGCCGCCAGGATCAGACATTTCATGCTTTCACCTCACAGCTGCACGCCGTCTGCGCTCCGGCAGAGATGGAAGGAGTATTTGCCCTCCAGATGGGGGAAGGCCTTCAGATATTCGGCGGTGACATGCTCCCGGATGCTCTCGGCATAGGCGGGGTCGATCAGCGCGATGCAGCAGCCCTTGAAGCCCGCGCCGGAAAAGCGGCCGCCGTAAATGCCGTCCGTCTCCCGCATGATCTCGTAGAGTCGGATCTGCTCCGGTGCGCCGGATTCCCAGTTGTGGATGCTGCTCCAGCCGGATTCAAAGGAAAGTCTGCCGTATTCGGCAATGTCGCCCCGGCGCCAGGCCTCGGCGCCGGCCTCTACCCTCTGAAACTCCGTGTACCAGTGCTCACAGCGTCTTGCCCAGGGGAGCGGGAGCCGGTCCTTGTACTGCTTATAGACTTCGAAGGGCACATAGCGGGCGTTGGCCTCGTTGAATTTGCCGTACTCCATCCCAGCCAGGGCCTGCAGGGCATAGACGCCCGCCCGCAGCTCATCCACCCGCATGTTGTATTTGGAGCCAACCAGGCTGTGCTCCAGCCCGCTGAAGAAAATGGCGATCTGATAGGGCTTCATGTTAGCCGGCGTGGGGATCAGCTCGAAACTGCCGTCCCGGGTGTCCAGATACAGCAGATGATCCTTTTTTCCCAGCACCTCGCAGCTCTGGTCCAGGGTGCCCACATTCACGCCCACGTAGTTCTTTTCCGCGTCAAAGGCAGTTTCGATCAGCTCGCTTGCGCTGAGGGACACAGCGTTGACGTGGCAGAGCGCGGAGAGAAAAGCCAGGATCACTGCCGCGGAGGAGGAGAGACCGCCGATGGGCAGGGAACCTTCGATCACCCCGCAGAGGCCCACGGAGAGGGGATGGCGCTTGCTCAGCGCCCAGACGGCGCCGCGCAGGTAATCCGCCCAGTCATGGACCGGAGAGGCGGGGATGGATTTGATGTGCCATTGGGCTCGCTTGGGAAACTGAAGAGAGGTGACCTCCACAACGCCGTTTTGCTTGGGGCCGTAGGCCATGTGGATGCCCTTGTCGATGGAGAAGCCGGTGATCTTGCCCAGATTGTGGTCCGAATGTGCGCCGATGGGGCAGATCCGATAGGGGGAAAAGCTGATCCCCTCCGGGGAGCGACCGTAGATCTCAAAAAAACGTTCTTCACAAAGCATGGTCTTTCCTCCTCAGTCCCGACGAAACAGATCCCGGGTGTAGACTTTTTCTTCCACGTCATCCAGAACGGCGTCGTAGCGGTTGGCGATGATGCAGCCGCAGATCTGTTTGAAGCGCTCCAGGTCATTGACGACCTGGCTGCCGAAGAAGGTGCTGCCGTCCTCCAGGGTGGGCTCGTAGATGACCACGGCGGCGCCCTTGGCTTTGATGCGCTTCATCACGCCCTGGATGCTGCTTTGACGGAAATTGTCGCTGTTGCTCTTCATGGTGAGCCGATAGACGCCCACGGTGACCTGCCGTTCCTTGGCGGGATCGAAATCCGCGTTGCTGGTATAAGCGCCTGCGATCTCCAGTACGCGCTCAGCGATGTAGTCTTTTCTGGTCCGGTTGCTGTCCACGATAGCCTGGATCAGGTTTTCCGGCACATCCCGGTAGTTGGCCAGCAGCTGCTTGGTGTCCTTGGGCAGGCAGTATCCGCCGTAACCGAAGGAGGGATTGTTGTAGTAATCGCCCACGCGGGGATCCAGACACACGCCCTTGATGATCTTGGCAGTGCTCAGACCCTTCATCTCCGCATAGGTGTCCAGCTCGTTGAAGAAGCTCACACGAAGCGCCAGATAGGTGTTCACGAAGAGCTTGGTGGCTTCCGCTTCGGTGAAACCCATGAAGAGCGTGGGAACGGGGTTCTTGACAGCGCCCTGCTGCAGGAGGGCGGCAAAGACCCGCGCAGCCTGGGCGTTTTGCTCATTGCAGCCCACAATGATTCGGCTGGGATAGAGGTTGTCGTACAGCGCCCTGGACTCCCGCAGAAATTCCGGGCTGAACAGGATATTGTCCGCCTGAAAGCGCTGCCGCACCGATTCCGTGTATCCCACGGGGACGGTGGATTTGATGACCACAACGGGCTTGTTTTCCCGCGCGGCAGTGGCCTTCCGGATCAGCTCCAGAACCGATTCCACAGCGGAGCAGTCGAAGTAGTTGGTCTTGGGATCGTAGTTGGTCGGCACGGCGATGATGATAAAATCCGCATCGGCATAGGCGCTTTCTCCGTCGGTGGTGGCGGTCAGGCTGAGCTTCCGGGTTCCGGCCTCTGCCTCGGCAAAGAATTTTTCGATGTACGCATCCTGGATCGGGGAGCCGAAGCGATTGATGAGCTCTGCTTTGTCAGGATTTGTGCACACAGCGGTGACCTGATGACAGCCTGCGAGGAGAACCGCCAGGGAAAGCCCCACATAACCCACGCCGGCTACGGCGATCTTGTAGCAGCGGTCAACGGGTATGTCCTCGCCGCTCTGCTCCACAAAAAGCTCGGTCAGATCAAATCCCAGCGCGGATGCCAGGGCTTCCAGCTGCGCGATAGAGGGCGTATAGGTCCCGTTTTCCAGATTGGAGAGCGTAGGACGGCTGATCCCCGTCCGCTGGGCCAGTTGGGCCTGGGTGAGGCGCAGGGCCTTTCGGCGGCTGACCACCGTTTCGGAAAGAAGAGAAAGAGAAAGCGTTCGCACAGTAAGATCCTCCTGGAGACGCATGTTATAAAAGCTTGGAGCATGGGCGTATGCGCAGGCTCACCTGCTGAATATACCAGCTGTCGCGCCGAACGTCAATAGAAAAGTCAGAATACACGACGAAAACCCGGAGGGAAATCCAATTTTTCCCCTTGATCCTGTCGTGAATTTCGACAAGATGGAAGAACGTTCCCAGCACAGCAAAAAAGCGCGTGCAGCCTTGTCCGGCTTGCGAAAGCCGCAGATCTGTGGTACACTGCAAGCAGAATCGCTTCGAGCATTACCGTAAGGAGGGGAGCACCCATGAAAGGGATCATTCTGGCCGGCGGGAAGGGCACCAGGCTCTATCCCATGACCAAGGCCGTTTCCAAGCAGCTTCTTCCCATCTACGACAAGCCCATGATCTATTACCCCCTGTCCATCCTGATGCTGGCAGGTATCCGGGAGATCCTGATCATCTCCACGCCGGAGGACACCCCGGTGTATGAAAAACTCCTGGGGGACGGGAGGCGCATCGGCATCTCCCTCTCCTACAAGGTCCAGGAGACGCCTCGCGGCCTGGCGGACGCCTTCATCCTGGGGGAGGACTTCATCGGGACGGACAGCGTCTGCCTCATCCTGGGGGACAATGTGTTCTACGGTCTGGACATGACCAGCACCCTCCGCGCCGCCATGGCGCAGAACATCGGCGCCACCATTTTCGGCTACCCGGTGAAGGATCCCCGCAGCTTCGGCGTGGTGGAGTTTGACCGGGAAGGGAAGGTCCTCTCCATCGAGGAAAAGCCAGAAAAGCCCAAGTCCAACTATGCCGTTCCCGGCCTCTATTTCTATGACAACCGGGTGGTGGAGATCGCAAAGCGGGTGCAGCCCTCCGCCCGGGGAGAGATCGAGATCACCGCGGTCAACAACGCCTATCTTGCGCTCGGCGAGCTGCGGGTCACCCTGCTGGGCCGGGGCATGGCCTGGCTGGACACCGGCACTCCGGAGGGCATGCTGAAGGCCGCCGAGTTTGTGGAGGCCGTGCAGGACCGCCAGGGCTTCTACGTCTCCTGCATCGAGGAGATCGCCTGGCGCCGGGGCTTTATTACAAAAGAGCAGCTGCGCGCCCTGGGCGAAGAGCTTAAAATGACCGATTACGGCCAATACCTGATTTCCCTCGCGGAAGGAGAGCTTTGATATGACCATTCTTGTCACCGGCGGCGCCGGCTTCATCGGCTCCAACTTCATCTTTTATGAGCGGGCCCATCACCCGGAGGACCGCATCGTCTGTGTGGATAAGCTCACCTACGCGGGCAACCTCTCCACCCTGGCTCCGGTGCTGAACGACCCCATGTTTCGCTTCTATAAGACCGACATCTGCGACCGGAAGGCGGTCTATGCCATCTTCGAAGAGGAAAAGCCGGATATCGTGGTGAACTTCGCCGCGGAATCCCATGTGGACCGGAGCATCGAGAATCCGGAGATCTTCCTGCAGACCAACATCATCGGCACCGCCGTGCTGATGGACGCCTGCCGCACCTTCGGCGTAGGACGTTACCACCAGGTCAGCACCGACGAGGTCTACGGCGATCTGCCTCTGGACCGGCCTGACCTCTTTTTCACCGAGGAGACCCCCATCCACACGTCCAGCCCCTATTCCTCCTCCAAGGCCGCGGCGGACCTGCTGGTCATGGCCTATCACCGGACCTATGATCTGCCGGTCTCTCTCAGCCGCTGCTCCAACAACTACGGCCCCTATCAGTTCCCGGAAAAGCTCATCCCCCTTATGATCGCAAACTGCCTCTCGGACAAGCCCCTGCCGGTCTACGGCCAGGGCCTCAATGTGCGGGACTGGCTCTATGTGGAGGACCACTGCAAGGCGGTGGATCTGGTGATGCGCAGGGGCGCCGTGGGCCAGGTCTACAACATCGGCGGCCACAACGAGATGCGCAACATCGATATTGTCCGCCTGATCTGCCAGGAACTTCACAAGCCCGAGAGCCTCATCACCTATGTGACGGACCGCAAGGGCCACGACATGCGCTATGCCATCGACCCCAGCAAGATCCACCGGGATCTGGACTGGCTGCCGGATACCAAGTTTTCCGACGGCATCGTGCAGACCATCCGCTGGTATCTGGACAATCGGGACTGGTGGGGCGAGATCGTCTCCGGCGAGTATCAGAGCTATTACGAGAGAATGTACGGAAACCGCTGAGCTTGTTATAAAAACAAAAAAACCGCAGCCGGATGGCTGCGGTTTTTTTCTATGAGGGGAGAGGAAGATCATACCCCGATCCCCGCGATGTGCAGGATGATATAGGCGGTGGGGATGGAGAAGAGCAGGCTGTCGGCCCGGTCGAACATGCCGCCGTGGCCCGGGATCAGATTGGAGAAGTCCTTCACGCCGATCATCCGCTTCAGCAGGCTTTCCGCCAGATCGCCGATCTGCCCCATGGTGGAGGAGAGCAGACAGGTGATCAGGCACAGGGGGAGGCTCAGATCCGGGAAGATGGGCAGCAGATAGATGATGAGGCCAACCACCAGCGACGAAAGCGCCCCGGAGATGGCGCCCTCCCAGGTTTTCTTGGGGCTCACCAGCGGAGCCATCTTGTGCTTGCCAAAGGCCATGCCCCCGAAGAGGGCAAAGGTGTCGCAAAGCAAAGTTGCTGCAGTGGCCAGCAGCAGCGTCTCCTCCCAGATCTCGCCCACGCCGATCATCATCAGGATGCCGAAGAGAAAGCCCGGATAGGCAAGGCCCGCCACGGTATAGAGAGCGCCGTTGCCGGTGACCTTGTGGTGGATGATGCCGGAGAACATGGCAAGATAGATGCCGATCACCATGAATCCGATATAGAGGATCGGCCCCTGATGGAACAGGGTGAGCAGTGCCTGGGCGGCGATGTAGCTGTACATCACCCAGGCGGCACAGTAGACGTTCAGCTTTTCCACAGCCCTGCTGTATTCGTAGCAGCACAGTACGCCCGCCGCGGCAAAGAACAGCACCCGGCTGACCTCTGACAGCAGCACGCAGCTCAGGGTGATGGCCAGCAGCACGATGGCGGAAAGGACGCGTTGTTTCAAACTGGATCCCTCGTTTCGACTCTTTCTTCGCTCTTAGCTTATCATAGTTTGCCCGTTTCAACAAGACCTTTTCTGTACATGCTTTGCCAAATCCGGCTTCTGCGCCAGAATTTTCTGTTGTGTTTGGACAGAAGCTGTGCTATGATGAAGTGAGCAAATATTGTCCCGAAGACAATGAAAAGAAACAATATCTGGTAACAGGGGGTATCCATATGTTCCGCGAAGACAAGATCTGGCTTGCGCAGTCCGACAAGAATCTGTTCCTGCTTCCCTCCATGGCCAACCGCCACGGCCTTATCGCCGGCGCCACCGGCACCGGCAAGACCATCACCCTGAAGGTGATGGCGGAGTCCTTCTCCGATATGGGCGTCCCCGTGTTCCTGGCGGACGTGAAGGGCGATCTCAGCGGCATGTGCCGTCCCGGTGTGGACAGCGAGGATATGCAGCGCCGCATTGAGCGCTTCGGCATTGAGGACTGGAAGTATCAGTCCTATCCCACCCGCTTCTGGGACATCTTCGGCGAGAAGGGCATTCCCGTGCGCGTCACCGTGTCCGAGATGGGGCCGACGCTTCTGGGCCGTCTCCTGAACCTGACCGAGATCCAGGCCGGCGTTCTCAACATCGTCTTCCGTGTGGCGGACGAGCACGGTCTGCTGCTGCTGGACCTGAAGGATCTGCGGGCCATGCTGCAGTTCGTGGGCGAGAACCGGGCGGAGTTCACCACCATGTACGGCAACGTCTCCGCCGCCAGCATCGGCGCCATCCAGCGCGCGCTCCTGGCCTTCGAGGAAGAGGGCGGCGAGCGCTTCTTTGGAGAGCCTCAGCTGGATATCAACGACTGGATGCGCACCGGGCTCTACGGCCGCGGCTACATCAACATCCTCTCCTCCCAGCGCCTGATCCAGAGCCCCAAGACCTACGCCACCTTCCTGCTTTGGATGATGACGGAGCTCTTTGAGAAGCTGCCCGAAGTGGGCGATCTGGACAAGCCCCGCATGATCTTCTTCTTCGACGAGGCGCATCTGCTCTTCTCCGACGCGCCCAAGGCTCTGGTGCAGAAGATCGTCCAGGTGGTCAAGCTCATCCGCTCCAAGGGCGTGGGCATCTACTTCATCACCCAGAGCCCCTCGGACATCCCCAACGACGTGCTGGCCCAGCTCTCCAACAAGGTGCAGCATGCCCTGCGTGCCTATACCCCCTCCGAACAGAAGGCCATCCGCGCCGCTGCCAAGGCTTTCCGCGTGAATCCCGCCTTTGACACCGAGACCGCCCTTACCGAGCTTGGCGTGGGCGAAGCCCTGGTCAGCTTCCTGGATGAGAAGGGCATCCCCACCGTGGTGGAGCGGGCGAAGATCCTGCCGCCTCAGAGCCTGATGGGCATTGCCGATGAAAACGCGGTCCGCACGGCCATTCTCACCGATGAGTTTGAGCCCAAGTACCGGGAGACCGACGATCGGGAATCCGCTTACGAGGTCCTGCTTGCCGCCACCGCGGAGCTGGCCGAGCAGCGGCGGATCGAGGCTGAGGAGGCCGCCGCCGAGAAGCAGCGCCAGAAGGAGGAGGCCGAGGCCGAGCGTCAGCGCCTGAAGGAGGAAGCCGCCGCCCAGAAAGCTGCCGAACGGGAAGCTGCTGCAGCCCAGAAAGCTGCCGAGCGGGAAGCCGCCGCTGCCCAGAAGGCCGCCGAGAAGGAAGCCCTGGCCGCCCAGAGAGCGGCCGAGCGGGAAGCTGCCGCCAAGAAGAAGGTGGCCCAGAAGGCGGTCAACAGCGCCACTTCCAGCGTCATGAGCGCCGTGAGTCACAACCTGGTGAACTCCGTCACCGGCGGCAAGACCACCTCCGCTGCCACCATTGCCAAGCGCGCTGCCACCAACGCCCTGTCCTCCGTGCTGCGCTCCGGCACCAGCTCCATCCTCCGCGGCCTCTTCGGCAACAAGAAGTAAGAAGCGATTTTTTCGACAGTACAGAGAACTCCCGGAAAAGCCATCTGCTTTTCCGGGAGTTCTCTGTGTGTCAAGCGGGCTCGTAGCTGCGGCTCAGCTCTTTGCCCTCGGCGTCGTATTCCACGTTTTCCATCAGCGCGGGATCCACCCGACTGCGCTTTTTCACCACCAGGCCCTGTCCCTGGTTGTTGAAGACCCAGATCTTATAGCCGGGGAAGTTGGGGTCGTCCTTGTTGAAAAGCCCGCTTACGTTCAGGCGGCAGAACTTGGCCCGCCCTTCGGGATTGTCCAGCATGTCGCCGGGGCCATTATAAAAAAGCTCATCCTTTGCGGCGCGCTTTTTGAATTCCTCCCATTCCTCGTCGGGGACTTTATCAACATCGCGGGGATCGATCATGGCGCTGCCTCACTTTCCTGTTTGTTGCTGTCAGCATAGCACAGACGGAGAAATCTTTCAAGTGGGAAGCCCGCTCTTCCTTTTTTCCAAAGCTTGTGGTAAAATAAAACAAATCATCTGGGGAGTAGCTTATGTTCGAGCGATTGCAAGCCATAGAACGTCAATATGAGGAGCTGCGGCAGCGGCTGGAGCTGCCCGAGACCTATTCCGACCCCGCGCTTTATGCCCGGGTGGAGCGGGAGGCCAGAGAGCTGCAGCCGGTGGCGGAGGCCCATGCGGCCTATCGCAAGGCCTGCGTCGATATGGAAGACGCCTTGTTGCTCCAGGCCGATCCCGAGATGCGGGAGCTTGCCCAGGAGGAGTACCAAACCGCCAAAGCGGAGAAGGAGCGGCTGGAGAGGGTAATCCGCCTGCTGCTCCTGCCCAGGGATCCCAACGACAGCAAAAACGTCATTATGGAGATCCGCGGCGGCGTGGGCGGGGAAGAGGGCATGCTCTTTGCCTCCGACCTTTACCGGATGTATACCATGTACGCGGAACGGAAGGGCTGGCGCATCGAGATCGCCAATATCAGCGAGACGGAGCTGGGGGGCATCAAGGAGATCAGCTTTCTCATCGAGGGCAGCGGCGCCTGGTCCCGGCTCAAGTTCGAGGCCGGCGGCCACCGGGTCCAGCGCATCCCGGTGACGGAGTCCGGCGGGCGCATCCACACCAGCGCCGCCACCGTGGCCGTCCTGCCGGAGATCGGGGAAGTGGACTTCAAACTGGACCCCAACGATCTCAAGATCGATACCTATCGCTCCTCCGGCGCAGGCGGTCAGCACGTGAACAAGACCGAAAGCGCCATCCGCATCACGCATCTGCCAAGCGGTGTGGTGGTGGAGTGTCAGGACGAGCGCAGCCAGTATAAGAATAAGGACCGGGCCATGCAGATCCTGCGGTCCAAGCTCTATGAAATGGAGCAGGCCAAGCAGAACGCCGCTGTAGCAGCCCAGCGGAAGAGCCAGATCGGCTCCGGGGACCGGAGCGAGCGGGTCCGCACCTATAACTTCCCTCAGAACCGGGTGACGGATCACCGCCTGGGCGGAGACAACAAGAATTTCAACATCGACCGCATCCTCAACGGAGATCTGGACGAGCTCATCGACGCCCTGATTACGGCGGACCAGGCGGAGAAGCTTGCGGAAAATTCAGAATTCGGAGTTCGGAATTCGGAAGTATGAATACAGAAATCATCAGCAATCAAAAAGACTTAATGGAAGCAGCCGCGCTTCTGCAGGCCGGCCGGCTGGTGGCCGTCCCCACGGAGACGGTGTACGGCCTTGCGGGAAACGGCCTCGATGAGAAGGCGGTGGAGCAGATCTACGAGGTAAAGGGCAGGCCCCAGGTCAAGCCCCTCTCCCTCATGGTCCCGGACGCGGGCGCCATGGAGCGCTGCTGCAGGGAGGTGCCGGCACAGGCTCATGCACTGGCTGCGCGTTTCTGGCCCGGGCCTCTCACCATTGTGCTCCGGTCCAGGGAACTGGTGCCTGCCATTGTCCGGGCGGGCGGGGAGACTGTGGGCCTCCGCTGTCCGGACCATCCCATGACTCTGGAGCTGCTGCGCCTGGCCGGGATCCCCTTTGCTGCGCCTTCCGCCAATCCCTCCGGGGCCCCCAGCCCCAAGACCGCGGAGGAAGTCCGGACCTACTTTGACGGGAAGATCGCCGCCATCGTGGACGGCGGTCCCTGCGGCCTGGGCAAGGAATCCACCATCCTGGACATGAGCCAGAAGCCCTTCCGCATCCTGCGGCAGGGAGCACTCCCAGCGGAGGAGATCGCAGACGCTCTGGTGGACGCCATGGAGATCATAGGCGTCACCGGGCCCAGCGGCAGCGGCAAGAGTACCGCCCTTCAATGCCTGTGGGACCGGGGCGCTCTGGTGCTGGACTGCGACAGAGTGTACCACGAGCTTCTGGAGACGGACCCGGAGCTCTTAAGCGAACTGGAAGCCCGTTTCCCCGGAACGGTGGAGAACGGTCAGCTCCTGCGGAAAAAGCTGGGGCAGCAGGTCTTCGGGGATCCGGCAGCCCTGCTGGACCTGAACAGGATCACCCACCGCCATATCACCGAGGAAGTGCGGCGCCGCCTGCGGGACTTTGCCCTGCAGGGCGGGACTCTGGCCGCCCTGGACGCCAGCGAGCTGCTGGAAAGCCCTCTGGTCGATCGCTGCGACTTCACCATCGGTGTGCTGGCATCCAAGGAGACGAGAATCAGGCGCATCATGGCCCGGGACGGCATCTCCCGGGACTATGCCCTATCCCGTGTCCGCGCCCAGCATGGGGAGGACTATTTCCGCTCCCGCTGCACCGTCACGGTGGAGAACAACGACGACGAAGCAACATTTTATGCCAATATCAACAAAGTATTGAAGGAGAAACTGCGTCATGGATGAACTGAGAAGCAAGCTGTTTTACGAGCAGAAGAACGGGTATGACCTGATCGACACCGAGGAGCGCCTCAAGGTGGAGGACTACTGCAAGGGCTACATGGCTTACCTGGACCGTTCCCGCATGGAGCGGGAGGCTGTGGCCAACGCCATTGAGCAGGCGGAGGACCTGGGCTTTGTGGAGTACGTCCCCGGCATGGCCCTCAAGGCCGGTGACAAGATCTACAAGAACAATCGCGGCAAGTCCCTGATCCTGGCTGTTATCGGCAAAAAGCCCCTCTCCGAGGGCGCTGTCATTGCCGGGGCCCATGTGGACTCTCCCCGTATCGATCTCAAGCAGGTCACCCTCTACGAGCAGGATGAGATGGCCTACTTCAAGACCCACTACTACGGCGGCATCAAGAAGTACCAGTGGGTCACCATTCCCCTGGAGCTTCACGGCGCTGTGGCTCTGAAGAGCGGGGAAGTGGTCAACGTGGTCATCGGCCGGGAGAAGGACGAGCCCAAGTTCGTCATCACCGACCTGCTGCCCCACCTGGCTGCCGACCAAATGAAGAAGACTCTGGCTGAGGGCTTCACCGGCGAGGGCCTCAACATCCTGCTTGGCTCCACCCCCTATGCCGATGAGGGCAAGGACCGGGTGAAGCTGGCGGTCATGAGCATTCTCAACGACATGTACGGCATCACCGAGGAGGACTTCCTCTCCGCGGAGCTTGCCGCTGTTCCCGCCTTTGACGTCTGCGAGATCGGCCTGGACCGCTCCCTCATCGGTGGCTACGGCCACGACGACCGGGTCTGCGCCTATGCCGAGCTAAAGGCCCTCTTCGATGTGCAGGATCCGGAGCGCACCTGCGTCTGCATCCTGGCCGACAAGGAAGAGACCGGATCCGACGGCGTCACCGGCATGCAGTCCGCCTGCTTTGATGTGTTCATGAAGGATCTCTGCGAGGTCCAGGGCGTGGCCCTGCGCCGCTGCTATGAGAAGAGCTTCTGCCTCTCCGCGGACGTATCCAACGCCTTCGATCCCCTCTACCCCGAGGTCTCCGAGAAGCGCAGCGACTCCAAGGTCAACTACGGCATGGCCATCTGCAAGTTCACCGGCGCCCGGGGCAAGGGCGGCACCAGTGACGCCTCCGCCGAAGTCGTTGCCTATCTGCGCCGTCTCTTTGAGCGGGAGAACGTGGTGTGGCAGATGGCGGAGCTGGGCAAGGTGGATCAGGGCGGCGGCGGTACCATCGCCAAGTACATGGCCAACCGCAACATCGACACCATCGACGCCGGCGTCCCCGTGCTCAGCATGCACGCCCCCTTCGAAGTGGTCGCCAAGTTTGACTGCTACATGACCTATAAGGGCGTCCTCGCCGCCTATGCGGATAAGTAAGCTTTGAGATTTGCGTTTTGAGCAATAAACGGAACACCTCCCGGGAACAATACCCGGGAGGTGTTTTTGATGGATGAATTGAAAGAACTGGCGGCGGCAAAGCAGGGGAGCATCCACTGCCTCACCATCGTGGGGCAGATCGAGGGGCACCAGATCCTGCCGGAGGATACCAAGGCGACGAAGTATGAGCACATCCTGCCCTTGCTTGCCGCCATCGAGGAGAGCGAGGAGATCCGGGGCCTTCTCATCCTGCTCAACACCATGGGCGGGGATGTGGAGGCGGGCCTTGCCATTGCGGAGATGATCGCCGGCATGAAAACACCGACGGTCTCCCTGGTGCTGGGCGGGGGCCACAGCATCGGCGTCCCCCTGGCGGCTGCCGCCCAGTGCAGCATGATCGCACCTTCCGCGGCCATGACGATCCACCCGGTGCGATTAAACGGCGTGGTGATCGGCGTGCCCCAGACCTATAACTACTTCGCCCGGATCCAGGACCGGATCGTCCGCTTCGTGACGGAGCATTCCCGCATCACCCGGGAGGACTATCTGCGCCTCATGACCAATACCGATGAGCTGGCAAACGATGTGGGCAGCGTCATAAACGGCGAGGAGGCGGTGCGCCTGGGCCTCATTGACCGGCTGGGAAGCCTCTCCGACGCGCTGCAGTGGCTGCATGAAAGAGAATAAGGCTTTACGCAAAAGTCAACGGGCCACGAAGGCGTGCCACTCTTCCTCCTGCCGGTGCTCCAGCACTGTGAAGCCCGCCTGTTCGATGGCGGCGCGCACCTCGTCCTGCCTGCCCTCAATGATGCCGGAGCTGATCCAGATACCGTTGGGTGCCAGAAAATCTTTCACATAGCGGGAGAGGGGGATGATCACATCGGAGACGATGTTGGACAGCACCAGATCGTAGCCGGTCCCGAAGCGCCGGCGCAGGGAGGCGTCGGAGAGGATATCTCCCGCGCAGGCGGTGAGCCGCTCCGGACCGATGCCGTTCAGCGCGGCGTTGGAGCGTACCACGTCCGGGGCCTTGGGATCGATGTCGCAGCCCAGGCAGCTCTTGGCACCCAGCACCAGCGCCCCGATCCCCAGGATCCCGCTTCCGCAGCCCAGGTCCAGCACCTTGGTGTCACCGTTCACAAATTGCTCCATGGCGGCGAGACAGAGCCGGGTGGTGGCATGACTCCCGGTGCCGAAGATCAGACCCGGGTCCAGCCGCAGGGGAACCCGCCCGTCCTTGGGGATCTCCTCCCACTCCGGGACCACCACCAGCTTTTCGCCCACTTCAATGGGCTTGTAGTATTCCCGCCAGTTGTTTTCCCAGTCGCTGTCCTGCACATAGCTCACCTGGATCTCGCCGTAGGCGGCCCGGATCTGCCGCAGGGTGTCCTGTCCCTCCGCGTTGTCGGTGAGGTAGCATTTGATGCGGCTTACCCCGGCGTATTTCTGCTCCAGATCCTGATCCACGTAGTCCCAGTAGGCGTGGTTGTGTTCCAGAAAGTCCTTGAAATCCTCTTCGTTTTCAATGACGAAGCCGCCTACGCCCATGGCGGTCATCTCCTCGCAGCGGCGGTCGATGTCCTTGGACGGGGTATCCACGATCACTTCGATATAGCGCATCTTGTTTCTCCTTCAGAAATGGATTTCCTGCAGCGATTATAGCAAAGCACGGCCTGCTCCGCAAGAGCTCCCCCGACGAAAAGCGAATCTCGCCCGAGCCTTCCCCACGCACGGGAAGGTTTCACGCAGCCACGTGCTTGCCTCTCCCCGCGCCGGGGAGAGGTGTCATGAAGGGACGGAGAGGGGCCGCGAGACCGGCGTTATCGTACGGAAACCGCGGCAAAAGGGCAGGGGAGATCGCCCCTTCTTCATCACTCTGGGAACCTGTGAAAAAATGCACAATTGGGCTGGGGAAACAGCCTTCTCCGCCTTGTCAGATTTGTGACAAACGCCGATTGACAGAAACATGACAAAGTGCTATATTCTCATCTGCAAGTGAAAGAAATAACAATGTATCGGCAATGCCGATTGCGATATAGGAGGAAATAACTATGAAGTGCCCCTGCTGCGGTCATGAGATGGAGATGGACGGTCATCGCAAGATCGACCTGATGATGTGCTATGAGTGCGGCTATATCGAAGGCCGCCGGGTGGAGCCTGTTCTGCGGCATCGCAAGACCAATTTTGAGCGGCTGCATGAGCTGGACCTCCACGATACGGCAGAGCTCCTGTCCCGGGGCCTGCACCTGGATGAGCAGCAGCTCACCCATCTGCTGGAGAGCGCCGTCGCCTGACCCCTTTTGTGAATATGGAAAATCCCACGCCGACGGCGTGGGATTTTTTTGCCTAAATCAAATCGGAAAACAAGGTCCAGGGCCAGGCTTCCGGCGGCGGAAGCTCCCGACTGAGCGCTTCGCCGCTCACAGGGTGGGGGAGACTGAGCCGATGCGACCAAAGGGCCAGGCCTGCGTCCCGATGGCGGCTCCCGTACTTTTTGTCGCCCACCAGGGGGAAGCCCCGGGAGGCAAACTGCACCCGGATCTGGTGACTCCGCCCGGTTTTCAGCCGGACGCGCAGCAGACTCAGTCCCTCCCGGAAGGCCAGACGCTCATAGCTCAGCTCCGCCTCCCGCACGCCCCGGCGCATACGCTTGACCACGTAGGATTTGTTCTTGGCCGCGTCCCGGTACAGCAGGTCCCGCAGGGTGCCGTTCACAGGTGTTTCTCCCTCCGCCACAGCCAGGTATTCCTTCTGCAGCCCGCCATCCGCGATAGTTCGGGAGAGCGCAGCCGCGGTCTGCTTCGTCTTGGCATAGACCATGAGCCCGCCGGTCTCCCGGTCCAGGCGATGGACGCAGTAGATTTCCTGTGTACCCAGGGCATCCCGCAGCAGCTCCGGCATCCCGCCTTCCTCAGACAGCACGCCCGCCGGCTTTTCGCAGAGCACGAGAGCCCTGTCCTGATAGAGAATCTTCATGATATCACCCGCGAAAAGTGTACCGCATATTTTGGCAAAATGCCAGTCTTTTGTTTCTCTTTTATCTTTCCTTGCATATTGATGCGGAACATGATATGATTATAATAGCTGATTTTGGGCAAGGAGGAACTTGACCTTGAACATATCGAATATATTGGCGCTGCTGGGCGGCGTCGCACTCTTCCTCTTCGGCATGAGCCTGATGGGGGACGGACTGAAACGCGTTGCGGGCAATAAGATGGAGCTGGTGCTGTATCGGCTTACCGGCACTCCCCTGAAGGGAGCCGTTCTCGGCGCCGGCGTCACCGCGGTGATCCAGTCTTCCTCCGCTACCTCGGTGATGGTGGTGGGCTTTGTGAACTCCGGCATGATGAAGCTGCAGCAGGCCGTCCCGGTGATCCAGGGCGCCCTCATCGGCACCAGCATCACTGGCTGGATCATTGCACTTTCCAGCGTCTCCGGCTCCAACTGGGCCACGCTCTTCTCCACCTCCACCCTGGCCGCTGTGATGGCCGTCGTGGGTATCCTGATGCGGATGTTTTCCAAGAAACAGATGCACCATCACGTGGGGGACATCCTCCTGGGCTTTGCGGTGCTCATGTTCGGCATGCAGGATATGAGCGGCGCCGTGGCGCCCCTGAAGAGCGATCCGGGCTTTCTCCAACTGATGACCGCCTTCTCCAATCCGATTCTCGGCATTCTGGTGGGCGCGGCCTTTACCGCCGTGCTGCAGAGCGCTTCCGCCGCCGTCGGTATCCTGCAGGCCCTCTCCATGACGGGCGCCATCAACTTTGATACCGCCTTTCCCCTGATCCTGGGCATTGCCATCGGCTCTTCGCTGCCGGTGCTGCTCTCTTCTCTGGGCGCCAAGGTGGACGGCCGCAGAGCCGCCCTCTCTTACCTGGTGGTGGAGTCCATCGGCGCGGTGCTGATCGGCTCTCTGTATTACGGGCTGAACGCGGTGTTCTCCTTCGGGATCGAAAAGCTCCCCATGAACCCGGTAAACATTGCTCTGGTGAACACCCTCTTCCGTTTGGCCACCGCTATCCTGCTGCTCCCGGCGGGCAAGCTGATCATCAAGCTGGTGTCTCTGCTTATCAAGCCCAAGGCGGACGAGCAGGCGGCTGAGGGGGAGCTGGACCGTCTGGACGAGCGCTTCCTCCAGCATCCGGCCCTCGCCATCGAGCAAAGCCATTATACCGTCAACGCCATGGCCCGCACCTCCCTGGAGAACATCCGCCTGGCTATGAGCTTGCTGGATAACTTCACCGAGGATGGCATGCGCAAGGTGGAGGCCACCGAGGAACTGGTGGACCGCTACGAGGACAAGCTCGGCACCTACCTGGTCAAGCTCAACACCAACGAGCTGGATCGGCACCAGAACGAAAGCGTCTCCAAGTTCCTCACCACCCTCAGCGACTTTGAACGTATCAGCGACCACGCCATGAACGTGGCCGATGTGGCCCGGGAACTCAAAGAGAAGCAGATCGTCTTCTCCGGCGCCGCCAGAAACGAGCTGGAAGTGCTGTCTGCCGCGCTCAACGAGATCCTGGAGCTGGCCTTCTCCGCCTTCATCGATGAGGACAAAAACAAGGCCCGTTTGGTGGAACCCCTGGAGGAACATATCGACCACCTGTGCGACACCATGAAGCTTCGCCACGTGGACCGTCTGCAGAAGGGCCAGTGCTCCCTGTCCCAGGGCTTTGTGTTCAACGATATCCTCTCCAACTTCGAGCGTGTGGCGGACCACTGCTCCAACCTGGCCATCGCCATGATCGAGCTGGAGTCCGACGCCTTCGACACCCACGATTATATCATCAACCTCAAGGAACTCCACTCCCAGCAGTTTGAGCAGCTGGTGGAGAGCTACGCGGAGAAATACAAGATCTGAATCCCGGCAGAAGAAACCAAACCAAAAGTCCAGACTGTAGACAAGCCTTCGCCCATGCGGCGATGTAGCGACTCGCATGGGGAGATTGTGAAGAGGGGAGGGCGAAGGGATGCCCCTCTTCACGTCCAATCGATGCAAAACTGGGAACCTTTTCGGAAGTTCCCAGTTTTGCGTCTCAAGTTGTCGACACTTTGTCGACAGCTTGAAAGTCCCGCCAGTCATGGCGGGACTTTGCGCTATCTTGGCATCGCGCCGGGGAAACAGGCCTCGGGGTCGAAACGGCCGGAGGCAAAGAGCGCCCGGACAGCGTCCCGGTAATCCTCCTTTGTTCTCGCCTTGTTGATCCGCTTCAGCTCCCGCTCGGCGCCCGGGAACATGTTGTGGACGTAGTACCACAGCTCCTTCATCCGGTTCAGACTGAAATGCTCCCCGATGCCGCCGTCGAGGTATGCGGCAAAGAGCGCTTCCAGGAAGGCCTGGAGCTCCTCTTTTTCGAGCTTCTCTCCGCCCTTCAGCACCCGGAACAGGGCCGGGTTTGCCATGGCGCCCCTGCCGACCATCAGGCGCTCCAGCGTCGGGAAACGCGCGATCACGCTGGCGGCGTGGGCAGGGGACAGGATATTCCCGTTGTAGCGCAGGGGGGCCTTGCTTGCTTCCATCGCCAGGGCAAATGCGTTCAGGTCCGGCGTGCTCTGGTAGAGCCCGTCCCGGGTCCTGGCGTGGACGGTGAGCTCGGAAAGGGGATAGCGATTATAGATCTCCAGTACTGCCGGAAACTCCTCCGGTCCGGAGAGCCCCAGCCTTGTCTTCACCGAGACGGAGAGCCCGGTGCGGGAGAAGACTTCCTCCAGAAAGGCGTCCAGACTCCGGTGATCCAGCAGCATGCCGGCGCCCTTGTGCTTGGGCACTACAGTCCCGGAAGGACAGCCCGCGTTCAGGTCCACCTCCCGGTAGCCCATGGCCTCCAGCTCCCGACTCAGGGCCAGGAAGGCCCCTGCGCTGTTGCAGAGGATCTGGGGGACCAGGCGCAGATCAGCATTTTTCTCCGGCAGCAGATCCTTCAGGGCGGAGGTCTTTACCTTGCCCTGGCCGTCCGGCGCCAGGAAGGGAGCGCAGTACTGGTCCACGCCGGGAAAAAGCCGGGCATGGATCCTTCGATATTCAGCATAACTCAGCCCCTCCATGGGGGCAAAGGACAGATTCACGGCTTTCACCTCCGCACCAGCATACCAGAACTTCTCTCTCCGGTCAAAAAAACTTTTCAATGGTTAAACTTTATTCACACAAGAAGCGGAATTTGCTGTATAATATGGATTTGGAAAAGAAGCTTTTGTGGATTTGATTTCGGAGGAGAGTACGTGAAGCACCCGGCATTGACAAGGATATTTTCCCTCATATTGGCAGTCCTGTGTTTGACCATGCTTGGCGCAGGCTTTGGCATCATCAGAAACGCCGTCCGCACAAGGGCCTCCGAGCAGGCGGGCTATCAGCGCCTGAGCGATCAGGTGGAAGAGTATCGTGAGGTGCACGACGCCCTGAGCGGGAGCAAGAGCTATGAGGAGACCAACGCCGCTCTGCAAAAGGAACAGAATCAGCATCAGAAGGATGCGTCCCAGCACAAGATCGATCTTGCCTTCTACACCGCCACCCGCAGCGGCCTGCAGACGGGGCTTGCCGCCCTGGATGAGGCGGATCACGCCTTCTGGTACGGCAAACACAAATATGAGCAGGGCCTGGCCCTCTTTGAAGAACAGGAAAAAGCCTTCTGGGAGGGCTACGAACAGTTCCAGCAGGGCAAAAAGCAGCTGGAAGCCGGGCGCAATACCGTAGCGCTGGCCGATGCCGCCCTTGGCGGACTGCGGGCCCAACTGGATCAGGGACGGAGTCTTGCCGCCATTCTGGAAAGTGACGATGAAAACGCCCGGCAGGAGATCACCGTCGCCGCCTATGACAGCATGCTTCAGGCGCTGGACGGCGCCATCCAGATCAAGGAGACGCTGATTGAGCAGGACGGCATCAGCCCGGAGCAGATGCAGCTTCTTGCCCAGATGCTGGCAGAGCAGAGCGATGTGGATATCAGCGAGTTTCTGGACGGCGTCAGCTGGGAGGGCATCAGCGGCGATTCTCTCCGCGAACTGGATGAGCAGATCCAGACCAGCACCGGCATGAGCGCGGAGGAGATCCGCGCCGGCATCCAGCAGGCGCGGGATGAAGCCGCTGCGATGGACGCGGAAAGCCCCATCACCGAGGAGCAGTTTGCCGCAATGCAGGCTGCCTATGCGGCCAACCGTGCCCTCCTCGAGCAGGTGGACGCGGCCATGGAAGTCAAACTCACCGAATGGGAAGCCCAGCTCATCGAGACCAAAGCCCAGCTGGACGAGGCGCAAAAGCAGATCGATGCCCTGGAGCCGGTGATGGAGCAGGGGAAGACTGCCATCGAGCAGGCCCGCGCCGCCCTGGACATGGCGGCGGGACAGATGCTGGCCGGCGAGCAGGCCCTTGTGGACGGCCGCCGTGAGCTGGAAGCCAAGTTTGCGGAGCTCAAAGAAAAGGAAGAGACTCTGCGGCGGGAAAAGGCAAAGCTGGACCGGGAAGCGGCGGAGCTGGAGGGAAAGCGCGCCGCGGCCCAGGAACTGCAGGAAATGGAACGGAGGGAGACCTCCCTTCGCCTGATGCTTCTGGAGCGGGACGAGATCTGGGAGCGCACGGAGCGTGGGATGGAACTGCTGGAGGCTGCGGATGACTACACCGCCCTCCTCTCACGACAGATCCTGGAACACTTTTCCGATCTCCTTTGGATCGGCGGGCTGCTGGTCTTCGGCGGCGTGATCGGGTTTTTGCAGATCCCATCGGCCTTTGAAAAGAACAAGAGCCGCTTCTGGCTCATTGCACCGGTGATCCTGTGTCTGGGCTGCGCTGCGGCGGCGGAGCTTCTGTGCCGTATGCAGGGCAGGGGAGACAGCTATTCCGCTTTGGGCGCGGCGATTTTTGCCCTTATTCAGCTTGCACTGGTGATCCCCAAAAAGAAAAAGAAAGCATAAACAGGAGGACAGAGCATGAGCAGCGAAAAAGCACTGCGGTTTCTGGCAAAGCACGGCATGGCCCCCGATGGGATCGACCCCGCGCGTGAAGCGGAAAAAATGGCTGCGGAGATGGAACTGGGTCTTGCCGGAAAGGGCGGATCCATGCCCATGATTCCCACCTATCTCAGCGACGCGGGAAAGATCCCGCAGAACGAGCCTGTGGTCGTCATCGACGCCGGCGGCACCAATTTCCGCTGCGGCCTGGTGCGCTTTACAGCGGAGGGCTGCCGCGAGGAGCAGATGCGCAAGTGGAAGATGCCCGGCATCGAAGCCCCTGCCTCCTGGGAGGAGTTCATTCGTTTCACGGCGGACGCCATCGAACCCCTGATGAAGGAGACCGATAAGATCGGCTTTTGCTTCTCTTACTCTGCGGATATCACCCCGGAGATGGACGGCAGGGTCCAGCGCATCGACAAGGAAGTGGTCATCAACGGCTGCGAGGGGCAGCTGGTGGGCGCGTCCCTGCTGCGGGAGCTGGAGCGCCGCGGTGTCACCGGCAAGAAGATCGTCATCCTGAACGACACCGTTGCGGTGCTGCTTGGCGGCCTTGCCTCCGGCGATGAGGACGGCGGCTGCGCCATCGGCCAGGTCAGCGGCACCGGCACCAACACCTGCTGCTCGCTGCCGGAAAACCGCATCGGCAAGCTTGGCCGCAGCGGAGACCGCCGCATGATCGTGAATCTGGAATCCGGCATGTACGATGGGATGCCCCGGGGTGATTTTGACCGGGAGCTGGACGAGGCCAGCCATAACCCCGGCATCAAGCATTTTGAAAAGATCACCGCCGGCGTGTACCTGGGAGAGCTCTGCCACCGTATGCTCCTGCATGCCGCGGAGGAAGGGCTGCTCTCGCCGGCGACCGCTGAGAAGATCCGTGCTCTTGGCTGGATCGATTCCGCGGTCATCGACGCCTGGGCCATGGGGGAGAAGCTGGAGGATATCAGTGCCTGCGAGGAGGACGCCTCCTTTGTGCAGACCCTCTGCGCCTCTATGTTTGAGCGCTCCGCCCGCTGCATGTGCACCAATCTTGCGGCCATTGCGCTTCTGAGCGGGGAGGAGACGGTTTCCATCTGCGCCGAGGGCTCCCTGGTGCAGAAGGGCCGCGTCTATCGCCCCCTGCTTGAAAAGCTGGTGAATGAGGAGATCCGGGAGAAGATGGGGAAGAAGCTTCACTTTACCGTGGGCTACGAGACCACCCTGGCGGGCTCCGCCGCCGCGGCGCTGCTGAACCTCTGAGCCTTCAGGCTGTTTCCCGCAGCCTCAATCCCGGAATGTCGATATAATCTGATTCTGAAAAGGAAAGGATGGATCCAATGAACAATCTGGAAAAAGTGTGCGCGTTTCTCGACGAGGCGAAGACCTATTATCTTGCCACGGTGGAGGGCGATCAGCCCCGCGTAAGACCCTTTGGCACGGCCCTGCTGCACGACGGAAAGCTCTATATCCAGACCGGCAAGATCAAGTCTGTCTCCCGGCAGATCGCAGCAAATCCCAAGGTTGAGATCTGCGCTTTCCATGGCGGCAAGTGGCTCCGCCTTGCGGGCGAGCTGGTCGATGACGACCGCCGTGAGGTGAAAGAGGCCATGCTGGAGAAGATGCCCGGCTTAAAGGGCATGTACAGCCCGGACGACGGCAATATGCAGATGCTTGCCTTTGCCCACGGAACGGCCACCTTCTGCTCCTTTACCGAGGCCCCTGAGACCTTCGACTTCTGATTGAGAAACCGATACAGATACCCCGCCTGCCGGACGGCACAAACGCTGTCCGGCAGGCGGGGTATCTTTTTTGAACGGTTCATTTGTTCTTGTCTCTGGGCCGTCCCAGGATAGCCGCCAGCAGGCCGAAGAACACCGCGGCGCAAAGGCCGCCTGCGGCAGCCCGGAAGCCCCCGGTGAACACACCGAGCACTCCCTGCTCGGCAACGGCCTGCTTCACGCCCTTTGCCAGGTTCCAGCCAAAGCCCGTGAGGGGCACGGTCGCCCCCGCTCCGGCCCATTCCGCCAGAGGCCCGTAAAGCCCCAGCGCGCCAAGAATAACGCCGGCCACCACATAGCCGGTCAGGATCCGGGCCGGGGTGAGCCGGGTGTGATCGATCAGCAGCTGGCCGATCACGCAGAGCGCGCCGCCCATAAGAAAGGCCCTTGTGTATTCCCAAAGCGTTTCCATCCTCAGCCCTCCCGTTCCAGCACCACCGCGTGGCAGATGCCGGGGATGCTCTCCCCCTGCTGGGAGCTGGTGGGGGACATGAGGGCGCCGGTGGCGGCAAAGAGCACCCGCTCCCAGACCCCGTCCTCCATGGCCTGCAGGATGTGACCCGCCAGCACTGAGGCGCAGCAGCCGCAGCCGGAGCCGCCGGCGTTTACCTCCTGGGTGGCCAGGTCATAGATCAGCACGCCGCAGTCCATATACCGGGGCCCAAGCTTCACGCCGTCGGCCTTGAACAGGGCCTGCAGGATGTCGTGGCCCAGGACGCCCAGGTCCCCGGTAAAGATGGCCCCGTAATCCTCCGGGCTGCGTCCGGTGTCCCGGAAATGAGCCCGCAGGGTGTCAAAGGCCGCCGGGGCCATGGCGCTGCCCATGCTGTTGGGGTCCTTGATCCCGGCGTCTACGATCCTGCCGTGGGTCACATGGGTCACGCGGATCCGCCCGCTTTTGCCCAGCACCACAGCGCCCGCTCCGGTTACGGTCCACTGGGAGCTGGGAGTCCGCTGGCCTCCGTACTCCAGAGGAAAGCGGTATTGCCGCTCCGCTGTGCAGAAATGGGAACCGGTGAGGGCGCAGACGTGGGAGGCAGCGCCGGCGTCGATCAGCAGCGCACCCAGGCTCAGCCCCTCCGCCATGGTGGAACAGGCGCCGTAGAGCCCCAGATAGGGGACCTGCGTTTCCCGCATGGCAAAGGCGGAGCTGACGCACTGGTTCAGAAGATCTCCCCCCAGGATATACTGCAGCTCGGACGGCGGCAGCTTCGCCTTGTCACAGGCCAGGGAGAAGCATTGCCGCAGCATGTGGGTCTCTGCCTTTTCCCAGCTCTCCTGTCCGAAATAACTGTCCTCGCTGATCTTGTCAAAGCGCTTTCCCAGGGGGCCGTCGCCCTCTTTTTTTCCGACAACGGCGGCAGATCCCTCCACCGCCGGCGCGTTTTCCAGAACCAGAGTCTGTTTACCGATCCGTTTTGTCATAGTCCATCCTCGTTTTTATCAGGATGGCTTTAGTTTGCCCCGAAACACGGGTTTTACGCAAAAGAAAACACCGCCGCATGTGCGGCGGTGTTTCAGACTGTCGACAAAGCCTAAGGGCTTTGCCGACAGGAGAGGCTTCAGCCTGCTGCGCGCACTCGCTTGCGGGAGACGCTCGCACACTTGCA